>JAJDWM010000590.1 GCA_022825595.1 Bryobacterales bacterium
CCCCAAGGCATGAAGACTGTGGCGGCACCATCCCCTGTACCGAAGACTCTGGACTGGGATCTCTGGCTCGGAGGGGCCGCAGAGCGGCCATTCACGGCCGGCGACGAGAACTATCGCCAGTTTGCGGCTGCACGGTTCCAAGGGCTCGGCATGCGTCCACGGCCGCCACGGCCCCAGGCATCGCAAGGTCAAGGCGCCGCTGGTCGGGCCGAGGGCCCAACACGACCACGTGGCGGCGGATTCGACCCGTCCCGGTACGGCTTCTACCTGCCCTTCAACTGGCGTGGCTTCCACGACTTCGGCTCCGGTCTCATCGGCGATTGGGGCATACACATTTTGGGACCGGCGAACTGGGGACTGCAGCTGGGGCCGGAGAACCTGGAGAGCGTCCAGTGTGTCCACAAGGACTCGTCTCCCCCATTCACATTCCCTGACAGGCTCACGCTGCGGTACGACTTTGCCGCGCGACCCAACATGCCGCCGGTCTCGGTGTACTGGCACAACACCAGCGGCGACGCCTACTTGCCCGACGGAATGACCGCAGAGCAGGCCCGCAAGATCGACGGACAGGGGCCACAGGTAGGACCGACGGGTGGTCGTCCCGGTGGGCCGCCGCGACAGCCGCAGGGAAGCGGCTACAACTGCATCTTCGTCGGCTCCAAGGGGTACCTCGGTACAAGCGGACGAGGCGAAGGTGTCGGCCTGCTGCCAGGCTCGCGATGGGCCGATTACAAGCTCCCGCCGTCGTTTCTTGCGCGCTCGCCGGGCGCCGCGACGGGAAGCAACACAACGGCGCATGTCCACGACTGGATCCGCGCTTGCAAAGGGGGTTCACAGGCCTGCTCCAACTTCGACTTGGCCGCTCCATTCACGGAATGGCTCGTTCTCGGTGCAGCGGCAGTCCACTTTGACGACAAGCTCTTGTGGGACAACGAAGCTGGCGAATTCTCGAATGTCAAGGATGCGAACAAATGGGTCAAGCCCAGCTACCGCAAGGGTTGGGATCTGCGCCTGTAGTCTGTTTCGTCATTCGCTCGGGCTATGACGGAAGCACGACGTGCGCCGTCCGCTCAGTTCGCCCAGTTGGACCAAATGCAGGGCACTGCCGCCGGATCTCTCGCGCTCCGGCCCGCCAATTGCTTCCGGGTTAGTACGGTCCAGCTGCTGTGCGGTGGGCAACCGTCAACGATGAGCGGCATCGGGACGGTGCCTCCTCGGCGGCGGGCGCGAAGATGTCCCCGATGTCGCGGGAGTCGCGTACAGGGGACGTTATCAGCGCTCGCGCCGCCGGCCGCAGTTGCATGAGGAATGCCGGTACATCGGCGTGAGCAGGTGCCGAGCGGTAGTTCGAATCCGAACTCAATGGGGCCGGACGGGTCTCCACTTCGAGCCCGACCCGCAGGTCGGCCCCCGCAAACGGTGGGATCATCAAGCCAAGGACTGGCAATGCCCCACAGCACTATCGTGCGATCGATCTACATCGCCACGCTCACATGGAGCATCCTGTTCGCCCTGCCAGAAACGGTCTTTGGTGAGGACTGGCCTGAGTGGCGCGGCGCGGGTCGGCGGGGCGAGTGGAACGAGAGCGGCATTGTGCGAACGTTTCCCGAAGAAGGCCTCAGGGTCGTGTGGCGAGCACGACTGGGCTCTGGATACTCCGGTCCCAGCGTATCGCGGGGACGGGTGTTCGCATCCGACTTCCTGCCTACCGGTGGCCGCCAAGGTAGCGAGGGCCTTGTCGCCTTCGACCAAGAGACGGGAGAGCGTCTGTGGGAGAAAAGATGGCCGGCGGACTACGCTGGGATCGAATATCCGTCAGGCCCAAGAGCCACGCCCACGGTAGACGGCGATCGGGTCTACGCTCTTGGAGCCTCGGGAACGCTCGTTTGTGCGAGCGTCGAAGACGGCCAAGTGCTGTGGACGCGAACCTTCACGGCAGAATTCGGGACACAACTGCCCCCATGGGGAATGTCGAGCGCCCCGGTCGTGCATGGAGATCTGCTGATCGCGGTTGTAGCTGGCCGTCCCGACGCCAAGGTCGTAGCGTTCAACAAGCACACCGGCGCTGAGGTATGGCGGGCACTCTCCTCCGAGAACTCCGGTCCCGGCTATTCCCAGCCGATCCTGATCCAAGTCGGCATCCAGCCGGCGGTTGTGATCTGGCACGCTGGCGGTGTAGCCGCGCTGGAGGCGGAATCGGGGCGCTTGCTCTGGGAACAACCGTTTCGCATTCGGATGGAGACCCCGATCGCGACACCGGCTTGGCGCAGGCCACTCCTGCTTGTGTCAGCATTCTTCAACGGTTCCCGCCTGTACCACGTTGGCTCGGACGGCACTACGCTGCTCTGGAGGGGCTCCAGTGACAGCGGTATTGAGACCGATGGCCTGCACGCTCTGATGAACGCCCCCGTGATCGACGGTGACCACGTCTACGGGATCTGCAGTTACGGTCAATTGCGGTGCCTGCAACTGTCGACCGGGAAGCGGGTCTGGGAAACGCAGGAAGTGACCCGCGAGCGGGTGCGGAACGCCTCGGCATTCGTGGTGCGCAGTGGAGATCGATACTTCATCAGCAATGATCGCGGAGAACTGATCATTGCCGGCCTCTCACGGTCGGGGTACACGGAGTTCTGCCGGACCGAGCTGATCCGGCCAACGTCCGAGCCAAGTGCCCGACGCGAACGGGGGGCAGTCCACTGGTCCCATCCGGCATATGCGCAGCGCAGCGTGTTTGTGCGCAACGACAAGGAGATTCTTCGCGCGTCACTGGCTGCGGATTAGGTGATGTTGAAGGGTGCACGGACTCCCTCTTGTAGGGACACAGCGGGACAAGCAATGCCGGATCCCGCTTCCATAGGCAGGCGCTCAGAACCCAACTGCCACTGCCAAACGCGCAGCTATGCCGCTGGAGCAGCGGAGCCCGCATAAGATAGGAGCGCCAAGGAGGTGATGCATGACCCGTAGACAGTTGCTGCTGGCGGCATCAGGATCGGTCGCCGCTGTTACGGCGGGGCAGAAACTGATTCGCCACCGTTCCCAGAGTGATGTGACCCTGCGTCTCTTGGCCCGCTCACGCACGGCCAACGGTGACACGGTCCAACCGGACGTCCGATCCCTGGTGTGGAAGGCATCCCGGACGGCGATCATCGTCTGCGACATGTGGGACGACCACTACTTCTAGAGTTCAGTTTCCCGACTGGAGGCTATGGTTCCCGAGATGAATCGCGTACTGGACGGAGCGCGGTCTCTAGGTGTCTCAGTCATCCATGCTCCAAGTGGAACGATGGACTTCTATGCCGATACGCCACAGCGGGCGAGCGTGCGCACCGCCCCTTATGCAGATCCGCCGGTGCCGATAGCGGGATGGTGCGATCTTGACCCGGCGGCCGAGGCGCCACTGCCGATCGACGACGAGCATCCCTGCGACGATGAAGTCGTGGGAGATCGGGTCAGGCGATGGACGAGGCAGCACCCCGACTTGCACATCGCGGAAGAGGACGGGATCAGCGACGACGGCCAGGAGATCTTCAACTACTTCGAACTCAAGGGAATCCGCAACGTGGCTATCATGGGCGTCCACACAAACATCTGTGTGTTGGGCCGCCCCTTCGGAATTCGCCAGCAGGTGCGCCTAGGGAAGAATGTCGCACTCGTCCGAGATCTCACGGACTCCATGTACGATCCGAGGGACAGGCCCTTCGTGAGCCATGAGCGAGGGACGGAACTGGTGATTGAGCACATAGAACGGTACTGGTGCCCCTCGATACTAGGCTCCGACCTTGCCGAGGCGCATCTGGCGAGCTGAGCCACAAAGCTAGGGGATTCCAAAGTCGCACGACGCCCCTGGGACAGGAAACGCACGCTGCTCTCGCCTTCCGGATCGGTCTTGCCGGTGCGATCTGGCGTGGCTGGTGCCTCAGCGGGCGAAGCCGGGGAGAACGGGACCCTCGCAGCGGTCGACGATTCGCGGTCTGAACGGACTTCGAAAGAGGTCGGGGAGCTTGGCCTTCCAGTACTCGTCCACATGGCCGACCCTGACGCGTTATTCCTGTCCCCTGACAGATTCAGCAAGCGCTAAGAGGAACTTGCCCACACCTAGGCTGGTCAATCCATGAGGAGACCTATGGGCCGACACTCAGCCGACAGCGCGCCCCGTTCGCCAGCAATTCCTGACCATTCCGATGCGCCGCGGGCTGAGGTATCCGAAACAGACGGTGGCGATGCTCCCGATCATGGGAGGACGCGTCGAATTGAGCAAGCGGCCCAGTCTGCCAACATGTGGCTGCGGGATCCCTCAGCACTCAGTCCCAGTCGGTCCCCGTTCGAGGATTCTTCGCATCTCGCCTAGAGTTTCGGAGTTCCCCGGCAAGTTGGCGAGGTTGGTGAATTCTCGGGGATCACTTGAGTGGTCGTAGAGCTCTTCTCCTCCGCCATCCCCTTCCCAGTGGATGTACCTGTATCGAGCAGTCCGGACAGTGCGGCCGAATATGCGGTCCTCCCACTGCACTTGCGAGAAGGCCGCAGCCTTGACGGTGCTTGACGGGTCATCGAGCAGCGGCGCCAGGCTCGTGCCCTCCAAATGGCCGGGCAGTTCGAGTCCGCAGAGTTGCGCCAAAGTTGGGTAGAAGTCCACGAACTCGACCAGAGCGCTTGATGCCTGGCCGTTTCCCCGAGAACCTGGTGCGGAGATGATCAACGGGGCCTTGACAGACTCCTCCATCAGGCTCATCTTCTGCCAGTGAGTGTGCTCCCCGAGATGCCAGCCGTGGTCTCCGAAGAACAGAACGATCGTCCGATCGGCGATCCCGAGACGCTCAAGCTCGTCGAGAACCCTCCCAAACTGGTGGTCCATAAAGGACACCGACGCATAGTAGCCTCTTAGCGCCAAGCGCTGGTTCTCCTCGCTCATTCCCATGTGCTCCCAGAGAAAGGGCCGCAGGTTCTTGGCGGGGGCGGGAATGTCGTCCAGATCGTCGGCAGGATTGAAGACTAGGTCGATGTCGCGAAGCGGATACAAGTCATAGAAGCTCGATGGAGCCACGAATGGTGTGTGCGGCCGCACGAACCCAAGCCCTAGGAAGAACGGTTCGTTGGCCGAGGCCTGCAGCAGCTCTAGCGCCGTGTCGGCTGCGTTCGTGTCCGCTTGTCCCGAGGCGTCTGCCGTCTGAACCCATTGCATTTTGAGGCCATGGCGGAGGTTGGGATTCGGATCACCCCCCGGCCCGACGCTCTCGTTCTCATCCCCAGGCGGGCTGATGGACACGTCCCAGGACGGTGGGTCTTGATGGGCCATCGACCCGACTCCGCCGGGCACGCCCATGTGGAATATCTTGCCGACCCGCATCGAATTCCACCCGTTGTTCTTGAACAGTTGCGGCAACGTGACCACGTCAGGATGCCGCTGCCGGAAGTCGACCATGGCATTCGTCACGACACCGCTCGTGTCCGGACGCATCCCGGTCAGCAGAGACGCGCGGCTCGGGCCGCAGAACGGGAACTGGCAGTAGGCGTTGTCAAAGCGAACGCCCCGCGCGGCTAAGCCGTCGATGTTGGGAGACTGCACGAGCGGGTGGCCGTAGCAACCCAATGTCGACGTGAGGTCGTCAGAAGCGACAAACAAAACGTTCGGCGGACGAGCAGACCGTTCGCAGCCAAGCGTTCCGATTGCGAGTGAGGCAGCGAATTCGCGCCGCGACAGTTGGGTCGCCATGACAAACATTATTTGCTGTCGTGCCAGTTCGTGCAGGGACGAGACTGTCCAAGGTCGGTTGCGCGGCGGCCATTCGCGGGGATCAGCTGGAGGTGGTCGAAACCTCGCGTAGCAGATCTGGCCCGGAGGCACCGTCCCTCAGCTGGCTTTCCGGCAAGCGGACAATGGTCCGGCCGCGGCAACTGCTTGCCGCACCAGATCGGGGCAACTGCAACCGTGCACTGTCCCCGGAGAAGTTGTTAAGTAGCAGGTCTACCGCGAACCTCATTGAACGGCTGGCTGATGGTCCTCGGGGCGGTCGATTGCCGTGGTGGGGCCAGTTGTGCATAATTCCCCTCGGACCGTGCTACGAGGATCCCATTCGGTCTCGGGCGGCAACCCCGCCCCACACATCGTGGCTGTTGTCGCAGGTAGGTACCGCTTGGGGCCGGCGACAAGAGTTGAAGAGCACTCGAGGAGGAGCCGTCCATGAGCCGATCAGGACGCTACGTGACCAGACGAGAACTGTTGGCCGGGGCCGGCCTGCTGGGCGCCTCTTGCACAGGGCGCTCGGCCGGGGATCCGGAGTACGACCTGCTGCTTCTTGGCGGACACTTGATCGATCCCAAGAACGGATTGAGCGCTGTTCGAGACGTCGCTGTCCTAGACGGGAAGGTAGCGGCCGTCGCCGACCGAATCTCGCCGCGCCAGGCGTTCAAGGTCGTCGACTGCGAAGGGCTGCACGTAACACCTGGGCTCGTCGACCTCCATGTGCACGTCTTTGCGGGAACGAACGAGCCCGGATCTTATGCGGGGGACAACAGCGTGTATCCGGATGGCTACACCTTTCGGTCAGGCGTCACGACGGTGGTCGACGCCGGCTGCGCTGGTTGGAGAAACTTCGAAGCGTTTCGGGAAACCGTGATCGATAGGGCCCGGACGCGCGTGCTGGCCCTCGCCAACATCGTCGGCCACGGAATGCGGGGTGGCGAGATTGAGCAGGACTTGGACGACATGCAGGCTCGACCAACTGCCGAACTCGCAAGGCGGCACGGGGACTTGATCGTTGGCATCAAGACGGCCCACTTTGCCGGACCTGAGTGGGAGCCGATTGAGGAGGCCGTTCGTGCCGGCGACTTAGCCGGAATACCAGTGATGGTCGACTTCGGCTCCAATCTACCCGAACGGCCGATCGAGACGCTCTTGGGAGAGAAGTTGCGACCCGGTGACATATACACACATTGCTTCTCGGGTAACCGAAGAGAACTGCTGGTGGATGGTACGCCCAATCCCGGTCTCTTTGCCGGCCGGGAGCGTGGCGTGTACTTCGACGTAGGCCACGGAGGCGGCAGTTTCAAGTGGAGCGTCGCCTCTGCATGCTTGGATGCGGACTTTCCACCCGACTCCATCTCGACAGATCTGCACATCGGCTCGATGAACGCTGGCATGCAGAGCCAAACCACCACCATGAGCAAGTTTCTGGCACTTGGGGAATCGCTGGAGGACGTGATCCAGCAGTCCACATGGAATCCGGCCAGAGAGATTCTGAGAGAAGAACTCGGACATCTCTCTGTGGGGGCGGCTGCCGACATTGCGGTCCTGAGGCTGGAGTCTGGAAACTTCGGTTACGTTGACAGCTTTGGTGCGCGTCACGTAGGGAGCGAAAGGCTGGTCTGCGAGATGACATTCAAGGATGGGCTCTTGGCGTGGGACCTGAATGGCAGGACGAGGGAAGACTGGCGCGAACTGCCCCACGACTATGGGCGACAGGGCGAGCCTCGCTGGGACGGGATCCTCAATCGGCGGCGGCAATGACGCGTGGCACGCCACGCACCTCCGTATTGCAGGGAGGGGATTCGGCGAGCCTGGCCGCGCTCCGCGACAGCTCGGACATTCGGAACCAGATCATCCAGCAGTGCACTTACACGACTGGGGACGAGGCCCAGAGATGGCTGGTGCGAGCGACCTCCTTATGGTCAACCAGCGCAACTTGGCATCCGCACCCTAGTGTCCACGACCGACTCTAGGGCTGGCCGACCGAGTTTTCCGATACCCCCTGTGCATGCATCGTGTAGCTGCCTGCCGCACCGGAAGATGAGAATACCCGCAGGAGGTACTCGGTGGGCCGCATTAGGATAACCACGATCCGAAAGTTGATGAACTGATCGCCCCCATCGTCGTTAAACGCTACCTCATCTCCGTTCGTGCCCATCAAGACACCTGCCGTGTCTAGGTTGCCGGTCGTGTAGAGCACGACTGCCGTGGGCTCCGTGACGGCGAACCGATAATAGTCCTCGTCATCTGGGGTTTCGATGACGCTACCATGGGGTGGCCCGTTCAACGACAATTGCGTAGGCGTGGCTGGCGATCCCTCTACATGCAGACCGTAACTGCCAACGTCGAACTGTCCAGAGAACTTGACCCACGGCGTAACTCGGACGAAGTACTCGTCCGGCCAGAGAAGCGTTGCGATGTGAAAGTTGCCCCCTGAACCTCCGTCATCGTCCGACACAATCTCGCGTCCGTCTGAGTCGAGCAATGCTCCCACCGTGTCGAGTCCGCCGCTTGAGTGGATCGCAACCTCGGTTAGCTCCGTAACAATGATCCGAAAGTAGTCAGAGTCCTCCGCCGAATCGATGGATCCCTCCTTTGGCGCACCGTTCAGTTCCAGCGCCGTCGGAATCAGGGGCGCTCCCTCTGCGTGGAGGATGTAGCTGCCATCCTCGGGTTGGCGCGCCGCCTGGGCGGGCGCGACTGGCCCTCCCCCGAACTGCCACTGAGCAACTCTCACGTAGTACTCGCCAGGCCTTAGGACTGCGGCCATGCGGAAGTTCCCCCATGAGTCGCCGGCGGACATAATCTCGCGTCCCTCCGCGTCAAGCAACGTGCCGATGGTGTGGCTCGGACCGCTCGTGTAGAGAACGGCGGTGGTTAACTCGGTCACATCGATCCGGAAGTAGTCCGCCTGCTCCCCTGGCTCGATCACCCCCTCCTTCGACGATCCGTCAAGCGGTAATCGTGCAACAGAGGCCGGCGACCCTTCCGCATGCACGTTGTAGCTGCCAGTCTCGCGATGACCAGAGGAGGAGGTCCACGGTGAGACCCGTAAGAAATACTCGCCGGGCCAGAGAAGCGGTGAGACGTGAAAGTTCTGCCCATCGCCGCTGTCGTCGTCCGACACGATCTCGCGTCCCAGTGAGTCGAGCACTGCACGGACGGTGTCGAGTCCACCGCTCGAGTAAATCAGCGCTTGGGTCAACTCGGCAACCTCAATCCGGAAGTACTCCGCGTGCCCTGCTGGATCGATCACGCCCTCCTTCGACGACCCGTCAAGCGGAAGCCGGTCTGGCGACAGTGGTTCCGTTTCGGCGTACAGCGTGTACTTTCCAACGCCTGTTTCGTGGTACGCAGTCGGATTCTGCCTCACTTGGAGATAGTAGTCGCCCGCCCTCAGCAAGGCTACGATCCTGAAGTTGCGCCCCTCGCCTCCGTACTCCTCCGATGCGATCTCGTCTCCCGTCGAGTCAAACAGAGTGCCCGCCGTGTCGAGTTCACTCGTTGCGTAGATGGCAGCCTCGGAAAGCTCCGTGACTGTGAGTCGGTAATAGTCAACATCCTGCCCTGTTCCGAACACAGCTTCATGCGGCATCCCGTCAAGCGTCAGGTCGACAACCCAAGGTGGCTGGAGTGAACGATGCGCAATCTCTTGCCGCGATGCCGCGTCAGCCAGTCCAATTGGGAACAGCGTTGCCAGCGATAGCAGACCAGCGGCGCCGAAAGGGCGCGATGGGAGTGAAACGATGTCCTGTCTCATTGGCTCCCGTACGGTAGCACCCTCACACATGGTTGAATTCTCGGCTGGCAGGTCTCAGATTGGTCTATCGATGGGAGACCGGCTTCTCAGTTCGGCGCGCGATTTCCTTACAGCTGTGAGATCTCGGACTCCGGCCGATTCCGGGAATCTCGTTCCACATAGGCTCGGCAGTCGGTCGACACCCGTCGCTGGCCTCGTTCAATAGCCAGTGATCACTTGAGGCTGCGATCGCAACCAACAGGAGTGCCGTCCGTAGTGCCATCCGTGCATTGCAAGAAGATGTCTACGATCTACGCGAGCGGATAGCCCAGATGCAGGGCCGGGTGGATACCCAAGTCGAGGTGATCTTGAAGGAGGACTCACGAAGAACGCGCAGCCCGAACTGACAATCATGGAACTCATAGACTCGTCCTGCCACCCGAGCAATGCGGAGTTGGATGGCCAATCCGGATCGAAGGGACGTTCGAGGACTTAGCGAGGGCACTCGTCCAGCCGGGAGCAATTTGGAGGATCCCGGCGGAGAGTACATCGGAGTCGCATGTACGTACAGCAGGAGCGACTTCCGGACTCTTAGGTGCTCACCTACATGATCCTCCTGAAGTCCAAGGCCGAGCGATCCCCAACCACCGGCCGGGGATTACTGTGAGCTCGGGCTAGAGCGATCTAGGCCTGAGGGCCAACGTCGCGGCCGCGGGACTCGAGAGAGGCGACCGTCCGGTGGCTGTGCCCCGGACCGGGTCCGCCCAGTTGCGAATCTCAATGGGGATCTTGCTGCCCGGTTCCGTAGACGCCATCGTTGCAAACCGGATCAGCGAAGTGGCCCCGAGATCCGATGCGATACATCCGAGCGTTTTAGGGCTGCCCGCGCTGGGTGCCGGCGCCTGCCGGTGTCAGGCCCCGAAGACCCGCCGCATCTGACGGATCGCAATCTCCACATCTTCTGGCTCGTTCATGAACACCGTGAACTGGACTCCTCCATCTGCCGGCCTGCCAACTGCGATGCGGGGCTCTCCTTCCATGAGCTGCCTCTCCGCTTCCCGAGCGCTTATCCCCAATGCCGCCTCGTCCCAGTTCACGTCTACCCGGTGGACCCTGCGCATACGCTCAAAGGGCGGCCGAGATGTCCGCAGGCCGCGGATCTTGCGGATTCCTGCAGCCAACCTGCGTGCCTGAGACTCGCTTCGCCTGTCGATCTTCCTGAAGTCCAGAGCGGCATACTTCTCACAAGCCAGCCAGAGCGCCACCATCTCTTCCCTACCGACCTTCATCGGGCGACCATTGGAGTCGGAGTGCGGATTGGAGTTCAGCCAAGCGGCCCGGACGAGGTCCTTGCGACCCGCTAGAATTCCCGAGCACTGCGGCCCGCGAATGTGCTTTCCTCCAGAGATCGCCATCAGATCGACCCCAGATCGCGCCAGATCGGGGATGTTGTTCCATGGCGGAAGGATGTTCGCGCAATCTGCCAGCACAGGCACACCTGCGGGCTTGGTGACTTGGAGGGTCTCATCGAGGCGGATCCAATCCTCGCCCCAACTTCGGTCGTTCGTATTCCCCGGCAGGAAGTACATCATCGCCGTCTGCGGCCCGATGGCCCTCTCAAGCTGCTCGAGAGTCTCGACCTCCACGACCTTCGTGCCCGCACCGCGTACGGCATGGTCGTAAGAGATGCGGTGGACCTTTTGGATGATCACCTCGTCTTTCATGCCGGCGAGGTCGGGTAGGCGCCTGATCTTGGAGGGATCGTCACCGGCAATGCAGGCGTAAGTGCCGATAGCTATGGAGCCGGCGGCGCCCGTCGAGACCATAGCAGCATCAGCTCCCGTCAGATCCGCCAGCCGATTGCCGATCGCTTCCTGAAGCTCCTCCAGAACAACATATTCGCGAGCGGCCTCGGCCTGAGCCTCAAAGAGCTCGGACCACTGCTTCGAGGCCCCGATCGTGGTGTGCGTGCCACGAAAGTTGATCACGGGTCTGACCCCGAGCTGCTGGTAAACACTCTGGGCGCGGCTTGCTGGTTTGGCGGCGGGCAAGCCCCCCAAAAGAGAACCAACACCAACCCCCTTGAGCCAACTGCGCCGGGAACCCGCTCCTATACGTCTCATGGCGGCATCGATTGTACCGAGTGTACCCGTACTTGCAGTTGGTCAAGAGACCAATCACGGCCCAGTCGCTACATGAAGGTCAGCCCTGACGGGCCCACCGCGTTCCGGAATGATCTCGGCCCATTGACCACCCTGACAACGGAGGGGATGTTTGCTGTGTCCGATATGGTCCAACCGCGAGGGCGACCGAACTCGCATCCAATTGCGGCGGACCGCCCTTCCCTACTCGCGACTTCACGGTCGTGACAGAGTGGTTCAACAGGCAATGATGCCGGTCCTCCGCCCCACGGCCGCGTTCGTGACGTCGCACCCACCAGCACGTCCAGATCATCGTCCGTATCGATTTCGACCAACCTGATCGCGTACGCTGCCTGCTCGTCGTCGATCCCTGGTTTCTCAGACTCTCCGGCCCCATCGTTCCCGCGTCGGGCCACCGAATAGCTGCCCTTGACGCATGTCACCTCGTCGGCGTTGCCATCGCCGTCAATACCGCCGATTGCCAGATCATGCGGGTCAGCCAAGTCCGGATGGATCTCGCGAGGCTCGTATGTCGGCCCCTCGAACCAAGGATTCAGGGGCGGCGACATCGGGCAGGAACAGGACGACATCCAGCTTGGGTCAGCGGACGACCTCGCGAGCCAGAACGTGTCTCTGATCGACAGCACCGGGACGGCCCACGATGCCGGCCGTGGGTGGAAGCCGTCCAAGAAGGCCGTTTGCATCGGTGACTCGGCCGGAATCTCTGTAATCGTCGGCTTCGCCTCGATCCGGCTCGAGCCTCCGATTGAGACGCTCATCGGACAGGAGCCACGAGCCGACATCGTTACTCAGTGCTTCTCTGGAGACTGTCGGCACTACTGGGGGACGGGGCGCCCTATCGCGGGCTCTCGGCGGGTCGGGAGCGTAGAGTGTGCTGCGATGTGGGCCACGGAGGATGCAGGTTGAAGTGGAGGGTCTCTGCGGCCGAGAGGTAGACTTCCCACCCGACTCCATCTCGACAGCCCTGTATATCGGCTCGATGAACGCCAGAGTGCAGAGCTGGGCCGAGGCTATGGGGAAGCTCTTGGGGTTGCGATAGCCGTGGGAGGACGTGATGAAGCAGTCCACGTGGAATTCGGCCAGAGAAACCCTCTGGAGAGCGCTCGCCATTTTTCGGGTCGAGGCGATTGCGGACTTAGCGATCCTCAGGGCAAATTCCGGAGACTGCCGGAGACTTCCGCTTCATTGACGGACTCGACGTCCCGCACGGTGGAAGAGACCGCCGGATCTCCGAATCAGACGTCAAGGACCGCCTCATGGGTGAAGACCTGACCGGGAAGACTCGGCAGACTCCTACTGCGAACTCCTCTACCAAACCCATCGATCTTGGGACCGGTTGATGGATCGGTGTGTATCGGTTGTATGGTTAAACTGATGTCGTGGAGCAGGTACGCGTCTTCGTGAGCCTCCACGGAATCTTCGCGCTGCTCGCCTTGACCGCGGCGGGGCTGGCGCAGAGTCCCGAAGGTTCGAAGGGCCATCAGACCGCTGTCGACACGGACACCGAGGTTCGGCGCACCGACCGACCGGAAGTTGTCCCGGTCCTGCGGGCCATCCAGGCTTTCCGGCGGATCACAGCCGAA
The DNA here is from genome assembly GCA_022825595.1 of Bryobacterales bacterium. Classification (GTDB taxonomy): domain Bacteria; phylum Acidobacteriota; class Terriglobia; order Bryobacterales; family UBA6623; genus VXMF01. The sequence continues at coordinate 13,228 of JAJDWM010000590.1, forward strand.
GAGAAACTACGCGCTGGCCAGCAAGCAGACAGGGCCGCTGCGGCCTCGGGGGGCAGTCGAGCGCATTCGTGGCACGGGAGGGTGTTCGAGTACTTTCGCAATGACATTCTGGATGCGGTGCCACACGAGGTGGTCCAGCGGGGTGGAGAGCGCAATCTACGCCGCCGGAATCAGTTCGGCTTTACCATCAACGGCCCGGTGATGGTACCGCGGTTGTACAACGGCCGTGGGTCCTCCTACTTCACCTTCTCTTACGAGGGAACACGGGAGCGGGTCGGCCGGTCGTACTTGTACTCGATGCCGACGGCGCAGCAGCGGCTCGCCGACTTCTCCGACCTTGTTGACCGCGCCGGAAAGCCGCTGACCATCTACGACCCGGCATCGACCAAGCGGAATCCCACTTACGAACCGTCTAGGGGGGTCAGCCGGTCGAACCTCGAGTTCGTCCGTGATCCGTTCCCCAGCAATCGAATTCCGGAGGTCGCTCTGGATAGGGTCGCCCGATCAGCCATCAGGGACTATCCGCAACCCAACACTAACGTGGGTCCATTCCTTCGCAACAACTACTGGACCAATCCGTCCGAACGTAACACGCCCGACGGCTTCATCCTCCGGCTGGATCACAATCTTGGAGACGCCCAGAAACTCGATGTCTCTGTCGGCGCTTCGAACGGATTCTCAGACACGGCGGACCTGCTCCCGACTGTCGCCAATCCGGGGCGGCCGGATCGTGTGTTTAGGACGAGGACGATCTCGATCTCGGACACGGTGAACGCCACCCCGGGCCTTACCTACAATGGCCGCTTCCGAGCGAAACTCCAGATTGTGGACACGCTATCGCTGGCCCAGACCGAGAACTTTCCCGCAGCCATGGGATTGGCGGGAATCAGCGGTTCGGTCTACCCGACATTCCGCTTAAGGGGCTACCTTGGCATGGGATCTCCATCGAAGTCCTACCTGAGGAACGGCTTGGCGGAGTACAGGGTCGACAACTCTCTGGTTGTACGCAGCGGAAACCACACTTGGACTGTCTCGAGCGACACCGTGCTGGTCCATTGGAATACGCTCGAACTGGACGCGCCGTCGGGGGTTTATTCGTTCAGCGACCGTATCACCGGCTTGCCGGGGGTCACCAACACTGGCGACGGCTTTGCGACGTTCCTGCTGGGCCAAGCGTGGAACGCCGAGGCGACCGACCAGCCACATCCCGCCTATTTGCGTAGAAGTGGTTTCGAGAATTCGGTGTCCGACCAGTGGCGGGTGAGTCCGAGTCTAACAATGTCGATGCGGATCGGGGTGGTCGCCGGCAGCCCGCGGTTCGAGAAGTTCGACCGGCAGTCGTCGTTCGATCTGGCAGCACGGAACCCAGCGACAGGATCCGGCGGAGCACTGGTCTTCGCCGGTAGAGACGGTGTCGGCAGAGCATTTCAGCCGTACCGGGTGCGGCTCGAGCCGCGCCTCGCCGTCTCCTGGAGCCCGACGGAGGTCCGG
>JAJDWM010000460.1 GCA_022825595.1 Bryobacterales bacterium
TACGACCGAATCTTTATCGACAGGAAGTCCCTGTGGCTCGTGCCGAAGGTCGTCTCATTGCCCAGGGCGGATGACGGGCGAATTCGGCCAAGGATCGAGTGGATCGGCAGCCTGCTGCCGCCTGAAGGTGCCGTTCAGGCCCTTTCTGCCCGCCACCCCTTGCGGAGGCGCGACGGACCCAAGCGGTGCGAGCCGGCGTCCGAGGCCGAGTGGCCGCGGTGACTGTGATCCTCGAAGCCGAGGAGTCTGATGGAATAGACTGGAGAAGTGTGCAGCCCGCCGCCGACTGGCAAGGCAGGGGCGATTGACTCATCAGCCGCGCCCTCCCCGCGACAGGTCAGCTGATCGTCGGGAATCGATTACAATTGGCCTGCCATCGGTTGACAGCGCCTGAGAGTGGAGGCCGAGCGGGAGGAAGCATGATGGCCAACAAAGAGGAATTACACGATCTTCGCACTTCGCATGCTCAGACACGTCCAAGTAAAGCCGAAGTTTCTCAGATGCTCCGAGAGGCGAAGCAGCAGTACAAAGAGTACATGCGTATCGCAGATCTTGCTGACATTACGGAGAGAACTGAAGTCAAGACACCTAGGTATTCTTGGGATAACCCGATTGGCCTTGTGGCGACAGGATAATCTGATGCCAAGCTGGTCAGGCTTTCAGCATGACTTGAGTCGAATTGATCCGGAAATGCGTGGCGACCACATCGCCAAGTGATCCCGAGACCCAATCTCGCTCATCGCTGAGCACAATGGTCGCCAACGGTCGTCTCTGGGTCAAGGATATGCACATGGAAGTCGCGGTCCAGAAGCCTCAACAAACGTCGACAATTGATCCTAGCTGCGACTGTCAATAGCAAATCGGCTCGTCCGTTCATCGGGTCTTGGGTCGTGCTTAGGAAACTGGAGCGGAATGGTCTGCGCGGATGTAGGCCGATTCTCTGACGCGACTACATGGGACTCTGGATGTAATATAAAATCCTCGCAACGCTCTTGCGGACATCCAAACAGAACCGGACTCCGCAGATTCGGGCCTATCCCGTCGGAACACACGTGAGGCGGGTATGCTGGAGCTAGGCGTATTGACGGAGGTTCGTCAAGCCATTCGTGTGAATCGTATGGGAATATACTTGCAACTTCCCAGTCGAACTCACGCCAACAAGAAAGTGGAAGACGCTGTGCGGATTCGTGCCGATTCCCACGCCCATGCACCGAGCGTCTAGTGCCGATCAGGCAGGAACGCGAGAGCTGGTTACACTGCGAAGTAGTCGTCAAATGGAAACTCGCCATGTGGATGGTATTGGCGCAACTCCGAGGGAGCTAATTCCCTTCTCGCCTGTAGGGGGTAGACATTCTCTTCAAGGGACTCCCGAGACACCTGACGTTTGAGCCCGAAAATGGAGCTTTCGAATCTCACAGGGTACGGGGTCTCGAGTCGCCAGGTACGAATCGCCGCTGGCGACAGCCGCATTCTACAAACACTGGCCGTGGTCAGCACTCACTGCCGGGAGACGGGCAGAGGACGGTTGGCCTAGGCTGCGCTCCGGCCGACGATTGGAATGTGATTGCCGTACTGCAATACTGTCTGCCATGCGCTTGCTGTTCTTTACGCCTGTCCTCCTGCTCGCGGCAGCGTGCTCCGGGCCCGAAGGCGAGCCCGCCGCCCGCCCGCCTAACATCGTGCTGATGGTGGCGGACGATCTCGGGTACAACGACCTCGGATCGTACGGCTCGGCAGTCATTCGCACGCCGAACATCGATGCCCTGGCCTCCGGCGGTGTGCGAGCCACGGACGGGTACGTTTCGGCTGCTGTGTGCAGTCCGTCGCGGGCAGGTCTCTACACGGGCCGTTACCAGTCTCGGTTCGGGTACGAGTTCAACCCCTCAGGGCGCGACACGGTGGTCGGGCTCCCGCCGGCAGAGCGAACTTTGGCCGACATGCTTCGCGACGCTGGCTACGCTACCGGGCTGGTCGGCAAGTGGCACTTGGGCAAGTCGGAACAGCACCACCCGCTGAACCGCGGGTTCGATGAGTATTTCGGCGTACTTGCGGGCGGCACTTCCTACATTGACTCCCGAAAGGAGGGTGTGCAGTCTTGGCCGGTCGCCAATGCCCCCACAGGTCGCGGCGACGGCAACGCAATCTTCGATGGCTTCGAGCAGGTCGAAGTAGAGGCCTACCTCACCGATGTGTTTGCCGACCGCGCGGTCGACTTCGTCCGGCGCTACAAGGAACAGCCGTTCTTCCTGATGCTGACACCGAATGCTCCGCACACTCCTCTGCAAGCGACGGCGGAGTACGCCGACCGCTACGCCGATGTGGAGCCGGAGGGGAGGCGCATCTTCGCTGCCATGGTCTCCTCAGTGGACGATTACATGGGCGACGTCGTGGCCGAACTGCGGTCGAATGGCCTGTTGGAGAACACCCTGATTGTGTTCACGTCCGACAACGGCTGCGTGAAGTACCTCTCGCAGGAAGTGTGCTCGAACGACCCGCTGCGCGGCTCGAAGCGATTTCATCTTGAGGGCGGGATACGCGTGCCGTTCATATTCCATTGGCCCGCTGGACTTCCCTCCGGCGGGACGTATGACCACCCAATCATCGCCTTGGACTTGTACTCCACGTTTGCGGCAGCCGCCGGCTCCGAGGAGAGCGCCCAGGACAGCGTCAATTTGCTGCCCCACCTTCGCGGGGAAGCGAGCGACCCTCCCCACGAATTCCTGTTCTGGCGCTTCAAGCCCAACATCGCCGTGCGATGGGGCAAGTGGAAGCTCTGGAGAGTGAACAGGACCGATTTCACCGAGGACGATCTGACTTTGGGTGGCCGGCGGCTTCCGCAAGTTGAGTACGCGGGCGATTCCCCGCAAGGTCAACTCACCGTACTCTACGACCTGTCTGCGGATGTCGGCGAGAGCCGGAACATGGCCGCACAGCATCC
>JAJDWM010000170.1 GCA_022825595.1 Bryobacterales bacterium
TCCCGCTGCCGCAAGAGGCAGCCCCCCGCGTCGTAGGCCGGCAGCCCGTAGTCCGGGAAGAACACGTAGACGTTGCCCCGTCGCTGGCTGGGCTCGGGAACGCGGGATGAGGCGGTTGATTCTCGGTTCCCGGCTCCGTGGCGCGACCGGCCGCCAGAGGACTGCGCCGTCACTCCTGCGGAGGCAGATCGTCAGTAGGCACTCCCCGTCGGCGGCCGTCAGGAAGATGCCGCCGCCGGCCAAGACGGGAGCGGAGTGGCCGGACGTCAGGGGCGTGCTCCACACCGCCGCCTCGCCTTTCCCGCACGGGACCTGGCGCTCGGCCGCCACGACGAAGCCTGATCCGTTCGGGCCTCAGAAGTCCAGCCAGTCTGCCGCTAGTGCCGCGGAGGCGGCCGCCAACACGGCCAGTGCTGATCAAACGAACACCATCGTGCCGACGGCAGTCCTCGCACGCCGAAATCCAATGGTATGCGGTGGGGCACCGACCCGTCGCAGCGCAGCTCTGCCGGTGTCGGGCGCGGCCCGCGGGTGCAGACCGCGCCTTCCGAAGTTGTCTAGAACGAGTAGCGCAGGCTGAGCTGGAGGTTGCGATTCGAAGTCTTCGAAGTCACTTTGCCGAAGGCCGCGCTGACCGGATTTGTGTTCACGTTCGAGAAGTTGGGATGGTTCGGAAAGTTGAACATCTCGCAGCGCAGGGTCACTGTCTGGCCCTCGGTCACCGCGAAGTCCTTGAAGATCCCGAGATTCCAGCTCTGCCGGTTGGGTTGCCGGATGTACTGGTTCCTGTGCTGGGTCCGCGAGAATGTGCCCGCGGCCGGGGCCGAGAACAGGGGATTCCCGCCCGAGTCCGTGGTCTGGAAGAAGTACACGGAATCGCCGCGGCCCTGTGAGAACCCGCGCTCGCCGCGCGGCAACGTCGGATCGCCGCCGACCTCCCACGGCTGGAACGAGTTGTCGCCGATCCCGGCGTAGTCGCTGTTGCGGCCCACGGTGCTCGGGAATCCCGTCTGGTACTGCATCACGCCGGAGACCGTCCAGCCACCGACCACCGCCTTGGCCACGCGGTTGGAGGAGTTCCGCATGAGGGGCACCTCGTAGACCCAGTTCACTACCAAGGCGTGCCGAACGTCGTAGTCCGCAGGGCCCCAAAAGTTGGTATCGTCCGCGCTATTCCAGATGCGGTCTCGGCGGTTGTCGGCGTTGTCCCACGTCGAGGAGTAGGTATAGGCGGCCCCAAAGCTCAGGCCGTCGCTGAACCTGCGGGTTAGATTGAACTGCAAGCCGTTGTACTCGGACCGCGCCGCGTTCTCGCCGAGGATGATGTTGGCGAAGCCCTTGTACTGGCGCAGGTAGTTCGGGTTGACACCGTCCAGCTCGGGCCTCAGCAGGGTCCCCAAGGGCAGCTGGTTGATGTCCCGGACGCGCTCCATGTGGGTCGCCGTGCGCCCCACGTAGCCGACCTCCAGAAGGGTCTTGAAGCCGACCTCCCTCTGGAACGAGATGTTCCACATGTACGACGCGGGAATCCGGTAGACCGGATCCTGGGTCATGAAGAACTGGGGGAAGCCCGTGGCTTCGCCCGCTCCGGGGTCATCAGCCAACCCGGCGGACACCGAGACCATCGGCTGAAACGGAGGGTTGCCGCCGAGGAAGACGTTGTCGGCGACTCCCGGCCGCGCCAGATAGCGCCCGAGGCCTGCGCGCAGCACGTCGCGGTCAGAGAGCTTGTAGGCGATGCCAAAACGCGGCTGGAACTCCTTTGTCTGGACTTGGCCCCAGTACTTCGTTCCGCCAGTGAATAGGTGGTCGAACTCCCCACTGTCGGCGATGGCCACTCGGCCGAGCGCCGCATCCGGCCAGCCCTTGCCGGGGATCCGGACGCCGTTGTAACGGTCCCCGCTGATTACGTTGCCGGTCCTGGGGTCCATGACCGCCGCCCTGGACGGGTCGTAGCTGTCTGGGTCGAACACCGCCATGTTGCGCCACAGGCTGTAGAAGTAGGGCGTCATGACCGAGTACCGCACGCCCAGCTCGATGCGCAGGTCCGGCGTGGCCTTCCAGGAGTCCTGGACGAAGAACTCGCCCATGATCCCCCGGTAAGGGGTGTAGGCCCGCTGGCCGATCTCGGCATAGGTGGAGAACAGGCCCAGCGCCGCGTTCGCGACCGCCACGCCCGTCGAGGGCGTTCCCAGACGCCGGTCGTCAAAGACGAACCGGCCGTTCTGGTTGTTCGTGCCGCCCGGCACGCCCGCCACGTTGATCTGGTCGAAGTCGTTCTGGCCGGCCCGCTCGAAGCGTCCGCCGAACTTGATCGAGTGGTTGCCCACGATCTTGGTGAGGTTGTTCGAGATCTGGTAGATCGGCCCTGACGAGAAGGCGGGATAGGGACCTCCGTCCACGCGCCCCATGTTTTGGATGTTGATGGTCGGGATCTTGATCGGGATTTCCTTCCGCTCCGGGTAGATGTACGGATAGTCGATGCCGTAGGTCCCGCGGTCTAGGCGGGATGTGACCGGAACCTCGAGGTAGACCCGGTCGTAGCTGATCGAGGCCAAGAACTCGTTGATTAGAGTGGGCGAGACAGTCCAAATGTGGTTCGCGGTGTAGGTGCGGTTCGGGCGATCGATCGTCCGCGTGGCGCGGTCCGTGCCGCCGCGGAAGGCCTCCGGCTCGAAGTAGTTGTAGTTCTGGAGGCGGAAGCGCAGGTTTTGGTTGGGCGCCATGTTGTAGTCGATCGAGATCGTGTCCTTGCGTTGGTCCGCCGGTTGCGGGCGCGTCTGGATGAAGTTGTTAGTGCCCTGCAGGAAGCCGGGGACCGGATCCGGGTAGGCCGCCAAGAAGCCGCTCCCGTTGCGGCTCAGCCTCGCCCTCGGGATGAGGTTGTTGGCGAACGGTTCGCCGGTGTCGGGGTCGATCACGTTACGCACCCTGCCGAAGAAGGTGTTGTCAGCCGACAGCAGTTCGGAGAAGTCCCCGCTGCGCATGGGCAGCGACGGGACGGTGATGATCGAGGTCCGCTCCCGGCGGCGCGTGACCCATTCCTGGCTCCACAGCCAGAACATCTTGTTGCGGTTGCGGTTGAACCGGCCCAGCACGACCGGTCCGGAGAGGACGTACCCAAATTGATTGAAGCGCTCCGCCTGCCGCTCCTGTCCGGCGCGGTTCCTCGACCAGGTATTCGCGTCGAGCGCGTTGTTGCGGAAGTACTGGTAGAGGCTTCCGTGGAACTCGGAGCTGCCGCTCTTGGTCACGAAGCGGATCTGGCCGGCCATCCCGCGTCCGTACTCGGCGTTGTAGTTGGCCGTAAGGACCTGGATCTCCTGCACGGTCTCCAAGTCCGCCGTGCCGATGCTTGTGCCGTTCGAGCGGGTCCGCATGTTCACGGCCCCGTCGAACGAGACAATGTTGTCCTGTCGGCGCGACCCGTTGATGGAGAGGTTCCCGCTGGTCAGGCCGAAACTGAAGCCCCCGATGGAGGAGCGCGACGTGACACCCGGCTTGAGCAGCGCGAGGAACAGCGGGTTGCGCCCGTTGAGGACGATGTTCTTGATCTGCGTCTCCTCGACCAGCCGGCCGACCGTGGCGGTCTCCGACTGCAGCTGAATGGCCTCCGCGGCGACCTCGATGGACTCGGTCACCTCGCCCAGCTGCAGCTGCAGGTCGACCTGCATGGCGATGTTGGAGTCGAGCTTGTTCTGCGTCCTGAGGGTCCGCTTGAAGCCTTCGGCCTCCGCTGCCACTGTGTAGTACCCCGGCGGTAGCGCCAACGCCACGTAGTAGCCGGACTCGTTGGTCTCGACTTCGCGAGTCAGCTGCGTCGCTTCGTTTGTGATGGTGACGGCGGCTCCCGGGATCACAGACTCGGTCGCGTCCCGGACGAATCCCGAGATCTGTGCGGTATCCGCCTGCCCGAACAGGCTCGAAGCCCCCACTGCGACGAATGCGATGACGGCAAGCCATACAATTTTCTTGGTGTGGTTCATAATGACAACCCTCCGTTCCTGACTATTCCGTGGAGCACGGTCGCTCCACACTCAACGCCAAGCCCACCTAAGGCAGGGCGACCTCATGATAGGCCTGTTCGGGAAGCGATTTTCGTCAGTTCCGGTCGGCCGGGCAAGAAAAAGGGGCCGAGAAGATGTGCGGGCGGTTCGACGTAGGCCTGGCATCTGAGCGGTCGCCGTTCCGGAGTGGTGAAGATTGTTGGCTGGTTGCGTCCCACCATCGTGAGATTCCGCCAATCGGTGCAAAGCGTCCCCGTGAAGTTGCGGTACTCACGGCGACCAACCGGAAGGAGGACGACGATTGCCGTCGCGTTGATCGCTCTCGTGGCCGCTTCAGCGGCGGGAAGCGCCGCGACCGCCGACGGCCGTCCCAACGAAGTGCTGGTCAATTCCGACGATCAGGGCTGTGGGGATCTGAGTTGCCACGGCAATCCTTTGCATAGGGCACCCGCACTCGACCGACTCCACAACGAGTTGGTTCGCTTGGCCGGCGACCACGCAGTCCCCTGCTCACCTACCGGCACGGCGCTGATGACGGGCCATCGGACCAACCGCACAGCGGTCTGGCATACGAGCGGGAGCCGCTCCTCGCTGCTGGAGAACGAGGTCGCGACGGGCCAAGGCAACCATTCAAAGATGGGTGGTGTCGGACTAGCGAACTGACTGGTCGCGGCGCACCCCTGACAGCGTGACGTCGAATCAGTTGAGAGCTGCGTCCTTGGTCCTCCGGTGGCCCATGCGCACACTGCTGCGGGTGTGGACCTCAGCGCTTAAAGGTCCAGCCTTTGGCGATTTCGGCGGACTGATCCTAGAGCCATCTTGGCTTACCGTACGCCAGTGATGGCTGCGGCAGTCTACACCCTGAGTCGGTCGAGGACGATGCGATTCAGGATGACTCCATCCCTGCGTCTAAGCGTTCGCTGCGTGCAACGAACTGCATCAAGCTAGGTATCCCGGGCTCAAAGTAATGGCGAGACTCTTGGGAGACTGACCAGACATACCCCAGATCGTGAAGCCGATCGAGTGCTCCTGCGACCGAT
>JAJDWM010000488.1 GCA_022825595.1 Bryobacterales bacterium
GGCGAGAAAGTGCTTCATTCCGTGGCTCCGCCAGCCGCCGTCAATGAGACAAAAGCATCCTCGAGGCTCTCTTCACCCGTCGCCGCTCGCAGGTCGTCGGGTGTGCCGCGAGCGACGACCCTTCCATAGGCGACAATCACGATCGAATCGCAGACCGCCGCGACCTCGTGCATGAGGTGACTCGATAAGAGGACGCACTTCCCTTCACCGCTCAAGTGGCGGACCAATGCCCGGATTGCCCGCGTGCTCATTACGTCAAGGCCGCTCGTCGGCTCGTCCAGCAGGACGTTCTGCGGACCATGCACGAGGGCTCTGGCCAGTGCAACTTTGGTCCGCTCGCCGTGCGAGAATCCCTCGGTCCTCCGATCGGCGATCTCGCCCATTCCGAGGCGTTCGATCAGATCCTCGCAGCGTTGCTCCGAATCGCGTTTGCTCAGTCCCTGAAGCTGGGCAAAGTACCGCACGTGCTCGCGAGCAGTCAGCCGTGGATATGCGCCTCGCGCTTCTGGCAGTGCCCCGATTCGCCGCTGGGCCGCCATGGGATTTGCAACGACGTCGATTCCATCGATTGAGACATGTCCGCTATCGGGCTTGATCAGACTGTAAATGGCCCGAAGCGTCGTTGTCTTTCCCGCTCCGTTCGGACCTAGCAGGGCCGTCACTTCCCCGTCCTTCGCCCGGAACGAGATTCCGTCCACGGCAATCACATCTCCGAATCTCTTTCTGAGATCGTGGACTTCGATCACTGGGCACCCGTCATCGCAGGTCCCCCGTGAGTCACGAAGAACGGAGGCCTCTTGAGCTCCTGCACGCACGCAGCGTCAATCGCGGAGGCGTCAGCGTCGCCAAGAAACGTCTCGATCAAGTCAGGAACGCAGCCCATTGCACCCGTACCGTGGCCAAGGCCGGGGGCAACGATATGGCGAGCGTTCGAAAGATACTCCACCACCATGTCTCCCCAACGCGGCGGAGTGACTGGGTCGAGCTTGCCCGAGAGCACGAGCGTCGGGACCTCGGAGCGCACGGGCTCGTGGTAGTCCTCCGCGACGACTCCCCATTCCCGGCCCGAGCAGACTCCCCCAAACAGGTCCGCCGTTGAATCGGACAGGAACGTGCCCGTCGCATCCCGGCGTAACTCCTGATCGTCGATCCACGGTATGTCCTCTGCGCAGATGACGGAATAGAACATCCCCCAGTAGTTCTTCGCTTCAGCAGGAAGCACTCCACCGACAGCTAGTGCTAGCACGCCATTGAAGTCTCCGCCATGCATTTGGTCGATGAACAGCGGGACGAGCGAAGCCGTCGCGGAACTGTAGAGTGCCGCCCGCAGCACTCCAGTGACGACATCTCTCGACAGTTTGACTCGCTCGTCCTCTCCGGTTCGAGGATGCCTCACCTGTGCAATCACCGATTGCCGCTCCAAGCGGTCCAGCAAGTCGCCGAACTTGACCCGCAAGTCGGGGAATCTCTTGCGGCAGCGATCCTCTGCCTCGCAAGCGTCGAACGTGAGGTCGAGGGCACGCTGCGCGTCCAAGGCAAAAGAGGCGGGCAACTTCATCCCGAGCGGAGCGACCGCATCGAGCACCGCGCTCCGAACGTGCTCGCCGTGCCGCCGCAGATAGACCAATGCCGCCCGGGTCCCGTAAGACACACCCCACAGATTGATCATCGAGTAGCCGAGCTGCTCGCGGACCTCGTCTAGGTCGTCCATCGCGACCGGGGTTGTATAGAACCGTAAGTCGGCGTCGTACCCCTCAAGGCATTCTCGAATGGTCTTTAGAGCATGATCGGTGGATCCAAGCAACTGAAGGTCATCCGATTCCTGATCACAGGGAAGGCCGTTCGACTCGCCCGTGCCTCGCTGGTCGACAAACACCACATCACGGTCTTGTCGAACGCGGTCCAGCATTGCCACGACCAGCGAACTGGTCTCGGCTGCCGCTTGCCCCGGACCGCCGGCCAGAAAAAACACGGGGTCTGGCTCAGCATCTCGGCTCCTGGCCGGATACACGACGACCTTCAAGTCAATCGTACGGCCGGACGCCCGCTCGCGGTCCTCGAAGACCCGGACCGTGGCACAGAGGGCGTCCTCAGGTCCGCACTCCTCAAGGAGCACGTGGCGCTCGACCTCTTGGGGCGCAGTAGCACAGCCGTTCAAGAAAGCAAGAACCGTGCCGGAAAGGACGGCGTGTCGGAGGCCAAGCAAGAGCCCTACTATAGCCACGCCGTCACGAAGCCCTTGGCACTAGTCCTCATGCAGTCCGGCTCCCCTACGTCAACGGGGTGTCGCCCCAAGTGCCAAAGTAGACTCAGGCCACATCGCTGGTCACCTCTGAACCAATCCTTGGAAGGGAAGAGACCTCGTCGGCTGCTCCCACAATCAACCGGTGCGAGCAACAATGACGAAGTCCTCGTGAGTGAATCTGGAGCCGATCCGTGCACCGGAATGGGACGCGTTCTAGGTGTTCGTCTGCACAAGACCCACGCCGAACAGGCATTTCAGCCGCGTAACCGTTCGAGAGAGGCGTGGGGTCGGATGCCGACTTCCCGGGTGTGATGTCGCGCGGAGCTGGCCGCGAACGCTGCAGGCATTGTCCGTCGATTGCTGCCCGCCATGCCTCAGCCGCACCTCCAATGCCGCGGGGCGTATCCTCTGCAGCCCTGCGCAGGGCTCAGAGTACGACGGACGAAAGAGTGTCATCGAGGCGGGGAGAGCAGACCGGCCTCCGCCGTCGGGGTGCGCGAGCAACGGCCCGTCGAGGCCGGTCCCGGACTAGCCTTCCCCAGTTCTCACGCCCTGCCCGAACGCGTCCTCAGCCACATTCGGAGAAACATCAATCTCCAATTGCCGCTGCCCTCGATTAGGAGTGACTGCTGGCGAGCGAACGTGCGGGTGACGCAGGCCTTGTTTCAACTCGAACGCGGACAGTAACACGCCGCGGTGTTGGGCAGACTGCAAACGTGTCGATGGCAATGAATGCGCGATCCGCGGCTCGCTTATTCCTGGAGCTGAGGATTGCCGACGTAGCGCTTCGTCCGGTCGTCATCGATGACCCCGCCCCAGCCGAGTCCGAACCCGAAGTCATAGGCATTCCCCTCGGAGTCGACATGGACACGCATGTCGTGCGGCGTGTCCTCGGCCTGTTCCTCCACCGTGCGCATGTCGGCCGGCATCTGAATCGGCAACAATCCGGAAGGCTCGGCCCTGCCAACCAGCACGTCAAGGATCGCCTGTTCTTGCACACCGAAGCTCACCAGAATTGCATCGGCACTCGCCTCGAATTCCGACACGACCGTTGGATTCGTGGCCTTCAGCACCACAATCAACGGCTTGTTCGGCATCTTCTGGCGGGTTTCCAGAACTGAATTGAGGTCAGCGATGTTCGACGCCGCTGACCGCTTGCCGCGGTAGGAGCGATTGGTGAATCTCTCTAGCGGATCCCCTCCAGCAATGCTCTCGGCTCGGGCGTGCGCCGCGGTATAGGGACGGAATTGCAACGTTCTCGGCAGATAGCCGTTCCCTCCGGCCCTAGCGTCGGCGGCGTCGTAGCCAGGGCCCGACTTCGGGGTCTCGATGACCACAACGGCGGCGTCGACGTCGTCGAGAGTGGCCGCAACCTCGAAGGACTTCGCCGCGATCTCAGCGTCGAGACCGTCTTCGACGCGTGCCGGCGTGACCATACCGAAGAATGTGCGGCCTGCGGGCACCTGACGCTTGGGGATATAGACCCTCGCCCCCTCTGCAAGCGGGAGGACGCCACCACGGTTCTTGACCAGCACTAGGGACTTGACCTGTGCGTCGTAGCCGGCGGCCATGTGGTCCGGATGGCCGACGATGGCCTTCGTGCGCTCCGCATCCACGTACGGATTCTCGAACAGGCCCACCCGAAAGATGTTCCTCAGCAGCCGCACAGCCGACTCCTCGAACCGCAGTCGCATCTCTGTTTCCCCGCGCTCGGCAACTCCCATCCGATAGGCCTGCAGCACTGGTCCGGCATCGTTGTTGCCACCAAACTGGTCAACTCCCGCAACTAGTGCCATGTAGTGCCGCTCGCCCTCCGTCAGGCCTTCGACTCCCCATGGCGAGGCGCCGAACCGGTCCACTCCGGCGTAGTCGGCCGTCACTCCCCAGTCCGTACAGACCACCCCGTCAAAGCCGTGCCCCTCGCGCAGCAGGTCTGCGATCACGTGCCTATTGAACGCACTAGCGACCTTCTCGCCGCCGTCGTGCCCGTGGGGGATCGTGTAGTTCGGCATGATCGCGGACGCTTGGCCCGTGCCGCCCTCCAACCGGAAGGCCCCATCCCTGAACGGCCGGAGGTGAAGGTCGAAGCTTTCGCCCGGGTACACAGAGTACTTGCCGTACGAGAAATGCGCATCCCGGCCGCCTTCGCCGCTCCCGCCACCAGGCCAGTGCTTGGCCATCGCGTTCACGCTGTGGAGACCCCAGCTGCCCTCCAATGCCGCATCTCCGACGGATGTCTGGAACCCGTCTACGTACGCGCGGGCCATCTCCGTCGCCAAGGCAGGGTCCCCGCCGAACGTTCCGCTGAAGCGCGACCACCGCGGATCAGTGGCCAAGTCGATCTGCGGCGAAAGCGCCGTAGCGATGCCCAGGGCTCGGTACTCCCGGGATGCAACGTCCCCAAACTTCCGGACGGTCTCGGGATCGAAGGTAGCCGCGAGGCCGATCGAGTCCGGCCAAATGGAGACTGCCCTTGATGCGCCGACCAGAAACTCGAACTCGACACGGGCACGATGGCGAGGATCAGAGCTCGTGTTGACGGGAATCCCAAATGCCAAGCCCTCCACCAGCGCCTGGACGTTGTTGTTCCAGCGGGCGGCAACTTCCGGACTCTCTACCGACGTGATCAGGACGTGTCGCACGCTGTCTTCGGTCAGGAAGCGCTTCTGGTCATCCGTGAGGTCCCATGCATTTGCACCGCTTTCCACGTAGGGCATCCCGCCGTAGGTTGCTCGACCGAAGAATCCACCTGAGGAGGGCACGGCCTGGTGCGAGCTGTAGAGCATCAGGCCTGCGATCTGCTCGACGCTCATTCTCGAAGCGAGATCCTGTGCTCGGTCCCCTGATGGAAGTCGCCAGTCCTCGTACGGCTCGAGCGCGCCGTTCCGGTTCAGGTCCTTGAAGGCAAGCCGGTCGACCGTCAGCAGCGTGACTCCGGAGCTTGAGTCGTATCCCAACGTCTTTCCGCCAAGATTGGTGACTAGAAGAAAGTCTCCTGACGCGTCCTCCGTCCACTTCTCGCCGCAAGCCCCCAATCCGACCATGCAGCAGAGCGCCGCGATCGTAACGACCGTCGCAGTGGTGATGTTCATCGGCTCAATCATAGGCCGCGACAGTGGCGGACCGGGGTGCCCCTGACTAAGGCAGCGGATTCGCCAATATCTGGTCGTAGGTGCGCTGCCGGAAGCGAACAGCTTCCAACTGGGGCAGCGCCCCGTGCTTGGCGGCCTCTGCCCACCAGAGATCTTGCATCTCCCGCAGCTTCTCCGGATGGGCGTCCGCCAGATCGTTCGCTTCGGTGAAATCCTCAGAAATGTTGTATAGCTCCCAGTGGTCCGATTCGAAGTCCGAGTCCGGAGTGTGGAAAGCGACGGCCTTCCAACCCCTGTGATAGATCCCTCGGCTGCCCCATAGCTCGAAAAACTGCGTGTCCCTTGGTGCCGGCGCACCCGCATCTTCGAACATCGCGCGAGCGCTCTTGCCGTGCACGGGCATCTGGCAGATCCCGTCGAAGACCGTGGGGGCCTCAATACCGATGTAATCAAGCACTGTCGGCGTGATGTCGATGACGTCGATGAACTGTGCGCGCAGGCCTGTCCTCTGGATTCGGTCGGGCCACGAGACGATCATGGGAGTCCGAACGCCGCCATTGAACGGCCATAGCTTGTAGTACTTGAAGGGTGTGCTGGACACCATTGCCCATGGCCTCGGGTACAGCGGTTGCGTGCTCGGACCGCCGAGCTGGTCAAGCCGCTCGTACATCTCGTCGACAGTCGTCCGGTCTCTGTACGACCGTGCGAAGTTGCCCTTGACACCCGCCTCCGGTGCACCCCCGTTGTCCGAGATCAGCACGATCAGCGTATTCTCAAACTCGCCGATCTGCTTGAGGAAATCCACTAGCCTGCCGATCTGGTCGTCAGTGTGCTCTGTGAAGCCGGCATACGCTTCCATGAATCGGGAGTAAGCATTCAATGAGGGGTGGTATCGGAAAAGTGTGCTGATTCGTCGCGGCACGCACGAAACGGCGAGACGTCGGACGGTTGAGAGCTGGTCCCTTGGTCCTTCGATGGCCCAAA
>JAJDWM010000484.1 GCA_022825595.1 Bryobacterales bacterium
GATCGGACCCGGGATCCTGATGAACTCCGCGTACGCCCCGTTGTTGAAGAGGAGGTTCTCGCACAGGTTCTTGTGATCCCGGCGGCAGTAGAAGCACTTGTGGCAAGGGGCGGAGTTCGCGGCCACAATCCGGTCGCCGACCTCGAACGACGTGACCGCCGAGCCCACCTCCGTGATGTCACCGGCTAGCTCGTGGCCGAGCGGCGCCGGGAGGGTGATCATGCGGGCGTGGTGTCCGCGGCGGAAGACCTTCAGGTCCGTGCCGCATGTGAGCGCGGCCCTGACTCGGACCAGTATGTCCGCCGGCCCGATAGACGGAACACCGATGCGCTCCATCCGCAGGTCCTCCTTGCCGTGCAGCACACCGGCTAGCATGTTCCGCCCGCGAACCATCTCACTCCTGCGGCAGCACAAGCAGCTTGAGGGCACCCTTCTCGGGGCGGCTGGCCAGACGCATTCCCGACTCGAACTCCTCCAGTCGGAAGCTGTGGGTGACGAGCTTCTCCACGGGAAACTCCAGATCCCACACAATGGCAGCGGACTCGGCCTGCAGGTCCGCGCATGCGCTGTACGAACCGAGAAGCGTCCGGTCGTCCGCGCACACGCTACGGCCCTCCAAGGTGAAGCAATCGCCCGAAGCCGTCTGCGCAAACAGCATCACGCGGCCGCCTCGGCGGGCCAACGCCACCGATTCCTCCACGATGCCAGGGGCCGAAGCGGCAACGATCACGGCGTCCGCACCACGGCCATCAGTGGCACGCCGCAGGCCGACGGCGGTCTCCTCGCCGGCCCGCCACGCGAGAGTGGCCCCTAGCTCGCGGCCAAGCTCGAGCCTGTTCTCGAACAGATCGGTCACAAAGACCTGTGCCGCCCCCTGACGGCGCAGCAAGGCAGTGAACAGCAGTCCGATCGGCCCTTGCCCAACCACCAGCACGCTCTCCCCGGAACGGACCCGGAGCTTCTGAAGACCCTTTAGGCAAGTGTTGACCGGCTCGACGAATGTCGCACGGGCGAAACTTGCGTGGTCCGGGATGCGCTCCACGCCGCGGCGCACGATCCAATCCTTGATGAGCACGTATTGGGCAAATCCGCCCCCAGCGGCCTCAAAGCCGGCAGTGACGCCCACTTTCTTGTAAGTGGCGCACTGGGCATAGTCCCGAAAACGGCAGTAGTGGCACCTGAAGCATGGGATGTGGTGGAAGAAGCACACCCGGTCTCCGGGGGAGTACTGCTCTGCCCCCGCTCCTGCCTCCACGACCACTCCCGCGGTCTCATGACCGTAGATGCGCGGGGCGGGCAGCAGGTCGTGCTCGATCTTCTTGAGGTCCGTGTGGCAGATCCCACACGCTTCGACTTGGACGAGCAGCTCACCCGGCCCCAGCCTCGGAACCGGGACACTCTCGGCGCGGACCCGGCGACCGCCACGATAGACCGCGGCTCGCATCGTGGCGGGTATCGCCGAATTGGGCATGCTCAAGCAGGGAATCGGCAAAGGTCCAGACAATGCCCTAAGGAGCGGGCGGCGTCGCGGGCATCCAGCCACAGCCGCAACATGCCGGGCCAAGCACTGCGCACGCCAGTCGCGAGCCGGGCCACGGCCGGCAAGGACAGAGAGCCATCTGGCTTCAAAGCCAAGTTGAAGTCTACGGGAAGGTCTCGCTCGGCCGAGTCGCTGATCGCCTTCAGGCAGTAGAACGGGAGCGCTGCCTCAGCCGCGACCTGGGCCACCGCACCCGCCTCCATGTCAACCGCATCGGCTCCCTTGCGGCCCAAATCGAGCTTTTCGCGGGCAGTGACCACAACGCGGTCCACCGTCCTCACGATCCCCTTGCGCGATTCATCGGGGGTTCGAAGGGGCATGCCGCAGGGATAGACCGTGTCCCCATGAGCAACGGAGCGCGCCACAAAGATCTCTCCCGGCCGCAAGTCCGGTCGCAGAGCGCCTGCGAATCCCGTCGAGACCACGGCCTCAACAGGGTGGCTCGCCACGAGCCTGCGAGTCGCCTCGCCGGCCGCCGTCTGCCCGATACCGTTGGCCGCCAGCAATGCGTCCCCGTGGCTCAACCTGACCGAGGCAAGCCAGCGCGCGTCGGCCGAGGCCAGCCTCGCGCGAGGAGTAACGCCCGCGAACTCCCGGGGCAACGCCGCGATCAGCAGTAGCATCAGAGCGGCCTAGAGGTGGCCGCATCCGTTCTTGCCCTCCATTCTCGCACCGGCCTGCGCGGCAGGTTCCCGGCTCGGGAAGCGAACGGCCGTTGGGGTCCTTCAGCGCCCCATCGCGGTCTTCGGATTCGCCCGGACTCGGGCCTGCAGCCGTCGCATCCCGCGGAGCCAGCGGTCATAGTCGGACACTCTCCTGCGCATGTACTCGGCGACCTCTGGGTGGGGCAGGATGAGAAAGCGCTCGTCGGCGAGTCCCTCGATTGCCGCGTCGGCCACTTCGGATGGCTCGATCGCTCCAGGCGTCAGGAAGTTGTCGCGCTCACCGTGCTCACCGAGCAGCAGCCGTGTCCGCACTCCCTGAGGGCACAGCACCGAGACCTTGAGGCCCTCGTCGCCGTGCGCGATGGCCAGCCACTCGGCCAAGGCTACCGATGCGTGCTTGGTCACCGCGTATGGCAGCGAGCCGATCTGCGTGAGCACGCCCGCGGCCGAGGCGGTGTTGAGCAGGTATCCGCCCCCGCGGGCCGTCATTCTCGGCACAAGGCAGCGTGCGGCGTAGAGCTGCGAGCGATAGTTCACGTCGAAGACGCGCTCAAAGTCGGTGTTCGAAACCTCAGTGCCGCCGGGATGCGAGATCCCGGCGTTCGAGCAGAACAGGTCGATCGGGCCAAGTCTCGACTCCACACGCTCGACTAGACCTTGGACTGCCGCCTCGGAGGTCACGTCCACGACCTCGGCGACGGCTCCAATGCGGCGGGCCTCGCCTGCCAATGCGTCAGCATCTACGTCGGCGGCCACTACAGCTTTGGCCCCTTCCTCCACGAAGCGCTCGGCGAGCGCCGCACCGATGCCACGGGCGGCCCCGGTGACCACTACCGTCTTGTCCTGAAGTTCCATCCAGACGGCTCCTACTGCCCCACGCCGGGGCGGTCAACCCAGATCGGGGTCCCCCACGCGATCTGGCCATCTTGCTGGACGATCCGCAAGTGGTAGTGCGACACCGCCGACTCTGGCGCGTCCTCGTCCAAGTAGTCCAGCAAGACTGCCGCTTGCCCCGGATTGTCGGAATACACGACCGCGCCGCTGCGAATGATTTCGAGAGATTGAATCGGGGCCGTCCCGGTTACCCGGAGGCGGAGATGGGGCGGCGCAGCCGAGCGAACTTCTGAGCCCATCTTGTGCGCCTCGCCGGAGTGCAGGGCTTCGAACTGCAGGATGATGTTGTCGCTCGCTGCGTAACTCAGGCGCTGCTTGATCGCGCCGAGGATCGCTTCGCTGGTGAGCTCGGGAGCCCAGACACAGGCATAGGACTGGTGGGTGGACTCGTGGTCGGAGTTAGCGAGCAACCCAAGCCGCCAACCCTTGCGCCAGGCGTTCCAGACGAAGCCCGCGGGCCGGTTGGTGCCCGCCTTGGCGGGGGTGCCGGGCTCCTCGTACGATCCACGCAGGGCCTGGAAGACCTCCACGACTGGTTCGGCCCTGGGATCGTTGTCCCGCCAGTCAGTTCCACCCCCGCCGGCCGTCGTGTGCGCGATCGCGATATCGCCAGTGCGGATCAGTTCGGGATAGAGGCGTTCGGCCCAACTCTCCACTCCGGTGAACTCGAGGTCGGAGATCGGCACGGGCTGGGCGTCTCGTCGGGTGGAGATGACGTTGCGGTGCCCGCCTGGAAATGTAACCGTCCGCTCGTAGCCGAAGAAGGTGGCGAAGTGCCCCGGCCGGTTGAACATGGTGGCTACCTGGCGGTTTCGCCACCATTGGTACTTGTAGTAGTGCAGCCGTTCCGCTCCGGAGTGGTCCGTCACGGCGAGAAAGTCCAGGTCGGCGACGTCTAGCGCATAGCGGTACTGGAACAAGAGGTCGCCGTCCATCTGGCTGTCTGCGGACAGATCGGTATGTCGGTGCAAGTCACCCCTATACAGGCGCAGAGGCGACTTGGCGGCCCAGCGGGCCTCGCGAACGCGGGCCAAATCGGCCGCTTCACTGGGTGCCGCGTCCTCGAACGGGCCTTCGGCCGGCAGGAGGGGCTGCATCCGCTCGGAGTCGGAGAAGGCCAGACCCAGATTGAGCCGGGCGTAGCGTAGCTGAGAGGTGCGGACGTGGGGATCCTCATAGCTCCGGCCATCCGTAGCCCAGACGACGGTCGTGGTGTCGGACGAGGTCGCAAGCCCTAGCTGGCCGAAGGCGCCGCCGGCGCTCAGGGGTAGGTCACGAACGGGGTGCCAGCTGTTGCCGTCGAAGCCTGCCACGCGCACGTCCGAGATTGCCCGTATGGTGTCGTACCAAGGCTGAAGGCGCCTATGCTCGTCCCCGAACTGCACGTCAAGCTGGTGCTCGGCGACCGGAAGGCGCAATTCCATCTTGCGGAAGAGCACATACGGCACTCCATTTGGGCCGAGGACCAGCTCAGGGTGCTCATGCAGATCGGACATCCAGACCGGTACCGATTCCTCAAGGGACTGGACAGGCTCGGACCAGCGACCATCGGCCAGTCGGGCGAGGCGTATCTGGCTACTGGCGCGAAGCTGGGTGCCGGGCCTCCCGAGAACGCCGAAGTCCTTGCCCCAGTTGGGCCCGCTCTCGGCCCAAGCAACCCAGACGTGGTTGGCCTCACTGACGGCGATCGAGGGCTCGATCGCCCTGTTCGGGTCCGACGGCATCTCAATGACAGGATCCGGCTCCTGCGCTGTGAGGCGACGTAGGTAGACGCCGTAGCTTCCGGTCTCATAACCATCCCAGACGGCCCAGACCGAGCCGTCCGGAGCAGCGGTCAAGTCCGGCGCCCAGTCGTTGGCGTCGGATTGGCTAACGCGCATGGCCTCAGACCAACCTTCGCTGTCAAAGCGCGAGGCCATGATGTCAAGCTGACCGTCGCGGAACTCCTGCCACGCGACCCAAGCGCTCCCGTCAGCCGCCGTCGCGGCGACGGGAAAGAACTGCCGGTAGCCTGCCGCAGAGACGTAGGTCTCCCTCCCGAACTTCCCAGTATCGGGATCGAAAGCACGGTCCACCAGCCGCCACCGACCCCCCCGGTACTCGCTCCACAAGATGTGGATCTTCCCGGCGCGGTCGCTGGCGATTGCCGTGCCGGCGTAGTCCCCCCATTCCGGCGTGACACGGGAGGTTTCCCACGAGTCGTCCCTCTGCCGAGCCAAGTAGATGGCGTTGGCCTCGTTGTGAAAGGCGGTCCAAGCCACGAACAATCCCTCTGCGTTGGCGATTGCCGCAGGGAAGTCATGCTGGGTGGCCTCGCCCCGCGTCAGCGGCCGAACGGCTGGAGCCGGAGCGGCCGCTGCCCTGCCGCCCAAGACGTCCAGCCTTCCGGCGGCCTCAAGATCGCCGAGGCGGAAGGAAAACTCGCCATGGTTGGTCGTGATCGAGAGCGTGGCCGACGCCGGGGCATCCAAGCTCAGATAGACACCGTTGGGAAGGACTGGAAGGTCGTTGGGCAGACCTGTGCGGAACCGGTAGGGTGCATTTGGAGGGTTAAACAAGCGCGCCTGCAGGTCCCAGCCTGAGGAGCCGATGATCCGGTCAGGGCGATTGAAGTGCCAGCCCCACGCCGCTAGGACGGTGCCCTCAGAGAGCGACGCCTCCCCCGTCCAGCGCTCAGTGGTGATGGCTGCGTGGCCGAACTCTAGCTTGACGACACGAGTCGCGCGCGGATCATCGATCACTGTCGTGGGGGTATCGATGCTCTGGCCAAGGAGGGTGGGCACCAAGCACAGCGCAAGCGATTCCAAGATCGTCAATGACAGGACCCGCATCGCTGTGCAGGTTAGCAGCTTGCCCGATTGAGGCCCCACAGGCAGCCCTGCCGTAGGGAACTCCGGAGGGACCGCGGAGCGGCCTACCAGTTAGTGATGGATCCGTCTGGCCGCTCCAGCAGAGGGATCGGCCTGGAGTTCTCGGTGACTTCCAGCTCGAGCTCCGCAGCCTCAGGATCAAACTCGACACCCAACCCAACGCGGTCGTTCGGCCACATCTTGCCGTCCCGGAAGTCGTAGTGCACGGGGAGGTGCCGGTGGGTCTTGGCAGATCCTCCTGTCATTTCCATGATCGAGGGATGCGGCAGCGACACGCAGCAATGCACCAAGGCCGCCTCGGACACGGGCCCTGTGAAGTGCGGGATCAGGCCGACATAGTGCGTCTCGCACAGGGCGGCTAGCTTCATGAACTCCGTGATGCCCCCGCAGTTCGGTATCGACACGCGGGAATAGTCGATCAGGCGGTTCTCAATGAGGACGTTTGCGTCCCATCGGTCACCGAAGTGCTCGCCGACCGCTATGGGTACGCGGACCATCGGCCGGAGGGTGCGGTAGACGTCAGGATTCTCGGATCGGACTAAGTCCTCGCAGAACACCGGACGAAGCTCCTCGATCAGGGAGCATAGGCGCACCGCATCCGGCAGGTCGAATCGTGTGTGAAAGTCAATCGCCCAGTCTCCGTCGTCACCGACGCCGGCCCGGATCTCCCGGCACATCTCGACCGTCTCTTCGACCGCCACGCGGTGCCGGTAGGGCCCGTCCCGTCGCGCTCCGGCGCCTCCGGTACGGAACGCCCGAAAGCCGGCCTGGATGCATGCCCTCGCCGTCTCCCGGAGGGAGCCTTGGCTTGGGAAGCCAGTGGAATAGCATTCCACGTAGTCCCGGGTGAGGCCTCCGAGCAGAGACCAGACGGGCACGCCCAGTGCCTTTCCCTTGATGTCCCACAGAGCGAGGTCAATCGCCCCGAGGGCGTGGATCTTCTCGCGCCCCGGAGGATAGAAGTATCCCCTGTACATGAGCTGCCATAGATGCTCGATCCGGAACGGGTCCTCCCCGATGACCATTGCCGCGAGCTGCTCGACGGTGTCCCGGGATCCTCCCTCGCCGACTCCGGTGATGCCGGCGTCCGTCTCGACGGTGACGATGTGGCCGCTCTGGTTGAAGATCGGCCGGGAGTCGGACACCCGGTAGAACCGGACGCGGGTGATGCGGGCCTTCGGCAGCGCGGCCCCAATTTCGCCTGGGAGCAGTGCAGTGCCAGCACCCAGCATCGATAGCCTCAGCAATTCTCGGCGTTTCATCGTGCCTAGTGTAGTCAGCCAACACAGGACACCCGTGCTGGCCGACCGGGCCCGTGACTGCCGCAGGCCTGCGCCGCTGCAGGAAGATCTGCGCTACCGGTAGCGCCAGCCGACTGGGTCGGTCGGGCGCTACGGATAGCCGAGGACCGCCCTTGTCATCATGACGGCGGCGAGTTCCGCACAAGTGACGCGCGCTGTGCGCACGGAGAGGCGGCGCCGGGCTCAGCCGAGGAAGCGCAGCAGGGTGATGAGCAGGGCCAGAAGGGTAAACCCGAGGCCGACCATCCAGCGCAGTGAGGCAATCTCGGACCGCAGCGAGGCCGTCTGTGTGCTCTGGGCCTTGAGCCTGGACTCGAAGCGAGATCCCTGGGCATCGAGCTTGGACTCGAAGCGGGCGATGAGATTGGCGGCGGCCATGTTCCCGACCTCCTGAGCGAAAGTATAGGCGCCCTCCGGCTCCACCTACAAGCCCAAGAGAAGGTCGAACAGGCGCTTGGAGTCCGGCTGCGGCGTCGGGGAATCGGGCATCAGGGGCTCCAATCTAGGATCTCTCCCGCCCGCGCACAGCGCGGCGCGCCTACTGCTTCCTGCTCAAGTCCCTGCAGACGCTCGCCGCCAGCAGGGGCGTCGGGGACCTGCAGGCGGTCGGCACGGACCTTCTCCGCGGCTAGCTCTCCAGCCGGGAACTGGGCGCGAACACGAAGGGAACCGATGGACATGATGCGTAGTGTAGTTACGCCTTCGACGGCCTGCGACGGTAGCCGCGCGTCCTACCGCCCGACAGACGTGCCTACAACAGGCCAGCGCCTAGGCGGCGTTCCAGAGAGTGCCTTCGCAGGAGGGCAGCTTTGGCTTCACGCGCTCTCTTCCAAGTACCCCTCGAGCTTGGCCTTTGCGTCCCTGAAGAAACCCGTCAGCTCGTCCACAGGGCCGCCGATCTCGAAAACCAGGAGACCCTGATAGTCGATTTCCCGGAGCTTCGCAAGCAGTCGCGGGTAGTCAACGAATC
The DNA here is from genome assembly GCA_022825595.1 of Bryobacterales bacterium. Taxonomy (GTDB): domain Bacteria; phylum Acidobacteriota; class Terriglobia; order Bryobacterales; family UBA6623; genus VXMF01. The sequence goes on from JAJDWM010000484.1 coordinate 8,241, forward strand.
CGTGCACGAGGGGCTTGTGTTCCGCCCACGTGTCGGGTTCGATGTCATGCACGTGCATGTGGAAGACCTTCGGTCCCAGCTCGTCGATGATCTGCAGGGTGACGTCGTTGTAGGCGCGGATGCCCTCGGGCGTTCCCTTGTCCTCCGGCTTCACCCGGGCTGTCAGTTCCGCATAGTTCTTCTGGTGCCCGACGTCGATCGTCGCGCCCACATGGGAGTGCCCGACGTCGCGGATCAGACTCACAAACTCACGCACCGACTCCGGATAGCCGGTCTCGATGGCCAGACGCATCCCAAGGCTCTCGGCCTGATCGCCCCACCGCCGGAACGTGCGCACCAGAATTGGCCAAGCGGCCTCAAGGCTGATGTGGGCTGAGCGTTGCACGTGGATATTCGCGATTTCAGCGCCGACGAACGCCGAAGCCTCAAGCGCCGTCTCAATGCGGCGCACGCCGTACTCATGGGACGGCTCGAACGGGGAGAAGTACGGCGTATCCACCCACGGCAGGTGCGTCGAGACATAACGGAAGGGCTGGAGCGAGTCCTTGAGACGCTGCTTGTCCGCGTCCGTCATCCGGTCGAACTCGAATCCGGGAGGCATGCCGGGACGGGCATCCGGCGAGCCCATTGGGTGCAGTTCGATGGTCTGGAATCCCAACCCGTGCAGGATGGCTATCGAGCGGTAGAGATCATACCCGGGATAGTAAGGGTTTGCTCCGATGACAGCCGGATCGAGGCCGCGCCCAGCGGCCATCGTGGGGCAGGCCGCACACCCCAGACCAGCGATCGCCTTCTCAAGGAACTCCCGACGGCTCGACTTCATGGCAATTGATTGTAAGGTTGCGGGTGCACGGAAGGCGCGGTGGCCAAATTGCCTGAGGTAACTAACGCCTTAGGGGAGACCTCTGCGGCGACGCATCCGGAGGGAGTGCTACGGTCTAGCCGGCTCATCAGGCAAGTCCCTCCCATTCGGCGGTCGTCTTCCCTACTGCATCCCGGATGACGGTGAGCGTCGTTGTTCTCAGCGGTCCGACGCCCATCCCCGAGTGTTCGCATATTCGTCTGGCGCCGCACAAGTCGTTCGCAACACCAAGGCACTGCGAGCCTTGCGGAGCCCTAGCGCACCCTTCGCATCAGCGCCGCCGCGCACATGCGCTCCTGTGTCGGATGCGCGGCTCTGGACCAGCAACGGTGAACGTCGACCGGCGGCCAGTACGCCTTGCTTGCTTCGGATCGATAGCGTACTCTGAGCCGAGCCGGTTGACACGGTGAGACGGTTCCCGCGGCCCACGGGTCTCGGTCCGCCCAGTCGCGGTCCCATACACCGTGCTAAAGACCCAAACCTGCGACCGGCCTGCTCATCTGTCAGAGGCGCAACATTTGGGCCTGATCGACTCTCTCCCCCCGGCAGTCCGCGAGACTCGGACGGTAGCCGTGTTTCGGGTAGTGCCGTCCTATTGCACTCATTCGACGCGCT
>JAJDWM010000448.1 GCA_022825595.1 Bryobacterales bacterium
CGAACCCGTCGATCCACGGTCAGTGGAACCGCATGAACATCCACCTGCTGGACGGCGTCAACAACACGAATTACATCGGCAACATGTACGTCATACCGCCGATCATCGACGCAATCCAAGAATTCAAGGTCCAGTCCCACAACGACAAGGCCGAGTTCGGTGGTGTCCTCGGTGGCATCATCAACGTGATCTCCAAGACTGGGACCAACCAGTTCCACGGCTCGGTTTGGGAGTTCGTGCGAAACGATGCTCTCAACGCGCGGGATCCTTTTACCGACGAGTTCAACGTTGAGCCGGCTGCGTTCCGCCAGAACCAGTTTGGAGCCGCCGTCGGCGGTCCCATCATCAGAAACAGGACCTTCTTCCACGCTGCCTTTGAGGGATGGCGCTACAGCAATCCGCGCTCGAACCGGTACTACGTCCCCACGGAGGCCCAGATCAATGGGGACTTCTCCGAGTGGCCTACGGGACGGGACATCTTCGACCCGCTCACCACGCGCGCCGACCCCGGTACGGGGGAGCTGATCCGCGACCAATTCGCGAACAAGATGATCCCATCGGCCCGACTGAACCAGTCGATGCAAACCTACCTCCGGGGCTACTACGACCGGCCCAACCTCACCGGAGATCCGCAGTTCAACGTGATCAACGGCGACCCTGCGACCAATGACGCCAACAATCTGCAGGTGCGGGTCGACCACCAGTTCAGCGATCTGGACCGAGCTTGGTTCCGATACAGCAAGATCGACGGCGCACAGCTCACGCCGGCGACGCAGCTCATCGATGACATCGGTGAGTTCCCGTTCGTCAACTACGGCGGCGGGTGGTTCCACAGCTTCTCGCCAACGGTGATCATGGACCACAGCTTCGGCTATGCCAAGGAGCCCTACCGACAGGGAAGGGTGCCGGACGAATCCGTCGGGGACGGGCCCGCCCTGGCGGCGGGCTTCGGCACGATACCCGGCGTCCGCCCGATCCCGTCGATCGCCATCGGAAGCGGCGGGTTTCTCGGCGGCCAAGTGGGGGCGCTGCCGAACATGAACGGCCCCTTGGAATTCCACTATGAGCAGTACCACTACACGGGCAACCTGAGCTGGATTCGCGGCAACCACACCATCAAGTTCGGCGCCCAGACGTTGCGGCACACGCTGACCCCGGGCTCAACGGGGGGGATAAGCTTCAACTTCACCGAGGTGCCCACCCAAGGCTTGCGGCCGGACGAGGTGGGCTTCACGGGGGATCCGCTGGCCTCGACCCTGATCGGCGTTCCGTCACAGGTTTCGGGCAGCTTGCCGTCGAGCATATTCTTCGGCTACCAGACGTTTGGGGCGTATGTCCAGGACGAATGGAAGATCCGGCCCGACCTGACCCTGAACATCGGACTTCGCTTTGACCACCTGATGTGGCCGGACGTCGAGTCCGATACCGGTCGGTTCAAGACGAACTACGACTTGGCGACCGGCGAGTTCCTGATCGGTCTCCCGTCGATGCCCCAGCCTTGCAACCAAGTGGGAGTCGCCCCGTGCATTCCGGGGGACGGCCTGAGCGACGTGCCGTTCGGAGACCGGATCCGGCTGGCGGGCCACACGAGCATTGGCCCAATCCCGAGCTGGGACAACTGGCAGCCGCGCTTCGGCTTGGCCTGGAGCGCCAACCCCACCACGGTGGTGCGCGTCGGCTACGGGATCGTGTTTGACCAGCTGACGGGTGTGAACCAGTCTTGGCAGGGGAGCGGCGGCTGGCCGTCCAACGACAGCTTCTTCGAGCCCACCAACGCGCCCGGCGAGCAGGTTCGCTTCATCGAGGGCCTGCGGGACAAGCTCGGCAGCCCGCTGCCGGGGCCCCAGCCGTGGGGCGACACCTGCTGGTGCGTCGACCACAACAACAAGCGGCCGATGTCCCACCAGTGGAACATCGAGGTGCAGAAGCAGGTGAACCAGGACCTCGTGCTATCGGGGGCGTACGTGGGAAGCGCGAGCAGGCGGCTCCAGATCACCGGCCTGGGTAACACTGCCCCGCCGGGGCCGGGTTCGGCTGAGGAGGTGCAGGCGCGCAAGCCCTTCCCCCACATGCCCACCGTATTCTGGGGCGACGACCGGGGCGTTTCCGACTACCACGCCCTCGAGCTCAAGGCCGAGCGGCGCTTCTCGCGCGGCTTTTCATATCTTGCGTCCTACACTTGGTCGCGAGCGCTCGACAACGGTGCTAGCGGCTACTTCACTGCGGAGAACGGGCCTGGCGGCAGCTCGTACGTTCAGGATTTCTACAACCTTGAGAGGAACCGGGGAGTGGCTGGCTACAATGTCCCGCACTTCCTGTCGGTGTCCTCAGTGTGGGAGGTTCCGGCCGGCAAGGGCAAGGGCATTTTCAGCAGCGGCCCCGCGGCGTGGGTCTTGGGCAACTGGCACGTCAACAGCCTGTTCCAGATCCGCAGCGGGCAGCCGATCAACATGGTCGTCGGCGGCGACGTGGCCAACATCGGAAACACGGTGGCTTGGTGGAGCTACATGCGGCCGAACTTGGTCGGAGATCCGAACAGCGGCGGCCGGTCTTCCGCCAGATGGTTCAACACTGGTGCGTTCGAGGTGCCGTCATTCGGCAGTTTCGGCAACGCAGGAAGGGGACTCGTGTACTCCGAGGGAGTCACCACCTTCGACTTCTCGCTTTTCAAGAGATTCGGCTGGGGCGAGGGGCGCTGGGTGGAGGTGCGCTCCGAGTTCTTCAACGTCCTGAACCTTGCGAACTACGGCGCCCCGGACTCGATCGTGCTGTCCCCGACCATGGGCAGGATTGCGAACACTGTCGTGCCCATGCGACAGGTGCAGTTTGGGCTGAAGATCATATTCTGAGCGGCGGCGTGCGGTCCTGCCTGCGGATGTGGGCCGCGCGCCGTACGGCAACCGCTGCATGGCTGCTGGCCTTGGTGTCGGCACTGCAGCCCTCAGCCGGGCAGCCCGGGGGCGATCCGGCAGGGGATCGCTTGGAACGTGCCGCGGAGTTGACGCGGCGCGGCGCGCTCAACGAAGCGATAGGCCTATTAGAGGCCGCGGTGGAAGCGCGGCCCGACGACGCCGAGGCGCTGTTAATGCTCGGATCGGTCCTGTCGCTGGTCCCGCGCCGCGGTGACGCCATTCAGGCGCTGCTGCGCGTCATGGAATTACGGCCCGACGATGCGCGCGTCTACGAAACTGCTGGTATGGCGCTCGCGCGGCTCGCGGAGCAGGATGCGGCGTTGACAGTGTTCCGGCGGGCCGTCTTGCTGGATCCCGAGCTTGGGGAAGCCCACCTGAACTTGGCGCTGATCCTTGCTTCGCGGGAGGACTTTGAGCAAGCCTCCCAGCACATGGCGCGGGCCTTGAGCCTCGAGTCCGAGCCGGGCAAGCTGGCCCGCCTGCGCTTTCTTAACGGCAAGCTGCACGCCGAGCGGGGGCAGCTCGAAGCGGCTGTCCAGGAGTTCAAGCGCTCGATCGCCCTCAAGCCCCTCGGGGGCGACGCCCACGTCGCCCTCGGGATGGCCCTGAAGCGCCTCCTGCGCGAGGACGAGGCATTCCCGATGTTCCTCAAAGGAGTGGAACTGCTGCCGGAGGACCCGTCCGCCAGGTACCATCTGGCCCTCGAATTGCAGCGCCGGGGCGACCACCAGGGCGCCGCCGAGCAGTTCCGGAAGGCGCACCAGCTGCGGCCGGACGACAGGTCAACCGTCTACAACCTGGCCAGGTCGCTGCACCAGGCGGGTCGGGCCGAGGAGGCCCGTCCATATCGAGAGCTCTTGGCGACGATGGTCGAGCAGGGCGACAGGGCGCGAGAGAGCGAGCTTCTTACCGCCCGCCTCCACGGAGAGGCGGTGCGGCTGGACAACCAGGGGCGCTACGCAGAGGCCCTTGAGGGGTACCGCGCAGTGCTGCGGATCGAGCCGCTCAACGGCGTCGCGCGCCGCAACTTGGCTCTGGTACTTTGCCGGCTCGGCCGCTGGGACGAGGGCATCGCGGAACTGCAGGCGATCCTCCGCAGCGATCCTGGCGACTTGGACGCCGCTCGCACGCTCGCGATCGTGATCGATCAGGCAAAGGAAGCCGATTCCCAAGCGGGCCGTGCCGGGGCTCCGGCGCCTTAGTGCTCCCAGTCGGACCCTTGCCCGCGCCCAGCGGTGCGGGCGCAAGTTTCCGGATCGACCAGACGTTTCCTATAGGACGACCGTCGGGCCGCAGCGGCACGCCCGAGCCCTTCGCCCCAACGGAGCACAGGTCAAGCGTGCTGAAACACATGGGGCTACGGGCTCTCCATACGCAAGGAATGCTTGCATATGGGCCTGTCAGTTCTGTGCATGTTTCACCGTCGCTCGCGGCCACTCTCATTCGGCCGACGGTCGTTCCTTGCGTTGCTAGCACTTGACGATTTGGGGCGGTTTGTTGGCGCGAGGGGATAGACTGTTGCCTGCCGCGCCCGTGAGAAGTCTCGCGTCAGGGTCGGACGGGCAAACCAGCAACGCAATGAATCGCAGGGAATTTGTATCCACATCCGCACTCGGGGCCGCAGCGATCGCGGCGGCTTCCTGCAGGGGCGAACGGCCACCGAACGTCGTCGTCTGTTTCACGGATCAGCTGCGTCCGTTCGAGCTCGGGTGTTACGGGAACCCGCATTTCCGAACGCCCCACATCGACCGCTTGGCGCGGGAGGGGTTCCGTTTCGAAGTTGGCGTGACCAACAGTCCGGTCTGTTCCCCAGCCCGGGCCACCCTGCTGAGCGGCCAGTACGCCAGGACCTGCACTGGATCGATCCGCAACGTAGGCTCGATCGGAGGGCAGAGGACCCGGCTGCCGGATCCGACGCTGCCGGAGATTCTGGCCGCGGCCGGGTACACGACGGGCCATGTGGGCAAGTGGCACGTCCATGTGGATCCCTTCCTCTTGGGATTCGACTATGCCTACTATCCGGTGGAGATCCCCCACCGGTACTACGGACGGCCGATGCGCGAGGCGGTCCGAGAGGAAGGAAAGCTCTCAACCGAGACCGGCCAGGACGCAGTTGTCGAGGGCTTCATGCCCCACGCGGCGGGTGAGAAGATGCGCGAGTGGATACGGGCCAACCGGGACCGCCCGTTCTTTCTGAACTACTCGGTCTCGCTTCCCCACATGCCGATCGGCCCCGGCAACCTTCCGCGGGAGTACGTCGACATGTACTCGAGAGGCGACGTGGTCCTGCGCGACAACGTCTATGACGAGCAGGGCCGCCTGCACCGGGACGAGTGGTGGTTCAAGGTCTACACCAAGTGGGACTACTTCTGGCGCACAAGGGGCGGAGCGCCGGACGCTCCGGGGGACGCCCTGCCGGATGGCTTTGACCTGAAGGACCTGACAGCCTACTACTGGGGCGCCGTGTCCTGCACCGATGACCTGGTGGGGGATCTGATGCTGGCGCTGGTGGAGAACGGCATTGCGGACAACACGATCGTCGTCCTGTCGGCCGATCACGGCGAGCTGCTCGGGAACCACGGCACCTACAACAAGGACCGGCTGTACGAGGAAGCCATCCGTGTGCCCATGGTCTTCCGCTATCCGGACGGCTTCGGCCACGGCGCGACCGTCGACCAAGTCGCATCGAACGTCGACATTGCGCCCACCGTCCTCGACGCGTGCGGACTTGGCGTGCCGGCCCACATGCAGGGCCAGAGCCTCCTGCCGGTGCTGAGCGGGAATCGCCGGGCCTTGGACCGAAGGCACTGCTTCATCGAGGCGGCAGGCTACCAAGGCGTCTCGTACGCGATGCCGTATTCGATGATGGGCGTCCGCTCGCCGACCCACAAGTACGGCATCGAGGTCGAGGAGGACGATCGCGCGGTCCGCAATCCGGCGGCGGTCTTCCACGACCTTCGGGCGGACCCTTTCGAGCTGGACAATCTCGCCGGGAGGGGCGTCCAGCCCGAGACGGCCGCCGCACTGCGGGACAGTCTTCTGGATTGGCACCGCTCGACACGTTGGCTGGAAGTCGCCGACGAATTGCCGCACCTCTGAGCCGGCGCGTGTCGATGGGAACGTGATGCTCAGGGACAATTGCCGCCTGTCGGTCCCGTTCTCGCATAGCGGCGGCTCCCAGCGGACAGCGGCGCCAGGGCCGCTCGTCTTACCAGTGCGGTAGTTTGTTGTCTATGTCCATCGACCGCCGGGAGTTTCTCGGCATGCTTGCCATCGTCGGCGCCGCGGCACAGGCGGCGGCGCAGACCGGCGATCCGGCCTCAGAGTCGTACGAGGAAGTTCGGGCGAAGCTCGAGGGTGCCAAGATTCTCCTCATCCCGTACAGCCACAACGACTTCTCGTGGTTCGCATCCGAAGCTTGGCACTGGGAGCGTGCTGCGCTGATCGATGAGCGCGCGGTCGAGATCATGCGCCGGGAACCGGAGTTCAAGTGGTTCATCGACGTCAAGCTGGAGCGCATCGACCGGACCGCCGAACTCAAGCCCGAGATTCTGGCCGAACTGAAGGATCTCTCCAAGGTTGGCCGCGTCGGCATCTCCGCCGGCACCGTCTCCAACAACGACAATCCGTTCAACGAGCCCGAGGCGGTGATCCGCAACATGACTCTAGGCCGCAAGTACTTCGAGAAGGAGTTCCCGGACGCCAAGCTCGACGTCGCTTGCTTCATAGACATACACCCGGGCCACACCCAGATGCCGCAGATTCTCCGAAAGGCGGGCTACAGCTACTACCGCTTCACGCGTCCCATCTGGGCGCTCGACAGGAAAGGGTACAAGCGCGAGTTCGTTTGGGAGGGCCTCGACGGCAGCGAGGTGACGCTGACCTACGGTCCCTACGGGTGGCTGGCTGGCGGTTGGGGCATGGGCAAGGGGCCCGGCGGCTACCTACGGGAGCTGAACGCCTACCAGGATGACTGGGAGGGTGCCGTCCGCGCGCTCTACGACTCCGCGCTCCGCTTCCTGATGCCGGCCAGCGAGACGAAGGTCATCTGGCTGCCGGTCGGGCTCGACCATACGCTGCCGCTGTCCCTTCCGACCTACAGCGTGGACGCGGACGGCGAACCCACACTCGACCTTCCCGGATTCGTGCGTGCTTGGCAGGAGCGGGAGACTTCGCCTCTGAGCTTTGCGACGCCCACAGAGTACTTTGCGGAACTGGAGAAGGCGCGTGATGCAATCCCGCGCTTCAGCGGTCCGGTGGACCCGGTCGGATGGCCGTTCTGGTACGGGCAGTGCGGCAGCCGCGGATTGGACAACTGGCGGGACCGGGTCAATCACGAACTGGTCGAGGCGGAGGTCTACTGCTCGATGGCCGCCTGCGCCGGCGGCTCTTACCCGGAGGCCAAGCTGGAGGAGCTTTGGTACGAGGCGCTCACCCTATATCCCCATGACGGCCTGTACGTCGGAGACGAGGACATGCCCGTGGCCATTGAGACCGGCCGGAACGTGACCTTCCAAGCGGACCGTCTGCGCAGCGAGGCCATGCGCCACCTTGTGCACCGCATACGGGCCGACCGCGATACCCAGACGATCGCGGTGTTCAGCCCGCTGGTGTGGGACCGCCACGGAACGGTCGCGGTCAAGGCCGTCTTCGCGGAGCCGCGGGTCACGAAGCTCCAGGTCCTAGATGCCGATGGCAATTCGCTTCGTCACCAGCTGCTGAGAGTCCGCCACTTCAACAACTCCAGCGAACACCTGCCGCCAGGTGCCAAGAACACCTACAAGGAGGCTTGGCTGCTGGTCGAGGCAAGTGTGCCGGCCCTCGGTTACGCGACATTGCGCGTAGTGCGGGCAGACGGCGACGAAGAGCCCGCCTATCCGGACGAGCCCGTAAGCGTAATGGAGAACCGCTTTGCCAGGATCGATCTCGGTCCCGAGGGCATCGAGGCGGTGCACGACAAAGTCCGGGGTGTGACCTACAGCGGCGCCGGCAATCCCGTCTTCCACACCAACGACGATCCGTGGCCGTGGCACGGGGGGCCGGTGACGGGGACGCAGCACATCGAAGGTGCTGCATGGACCCTAGTCGAAGACGGCTCATTGCGGACGTCGGCCCAGATGGCGGGCCGCATAGGCAGCCACCGAGCCGAGCTCACCGTCTCGCTCGACCACGTGGACGGACGCATCGACTTCAAGCTTGACCTCGACAGCGCTGGCGGTTCCGGATACTTCGCGGCTAGGGTGGTCTTCGACCATGACGCCATTCCCACGGCCGGGATTCCCTTCGGAGCCGAACCGCGCGATCTCTCGGGCGAGCCGTGGGGTGATGGGACGGACCCGAACGAGGAACTGCTGCGCCGCAACGTTTTCTTCGCGCATCACTGGGTCGACTACAGCGGTGACGGCCAAGGCCTCGCGCTCTTGGGCGCCGAGGGCAAGAGAGGATGGCTGTTCCATCCCGAGGAGCGGTCGCTCGAGCACATCCTGATGATGACAATCGAGCCCCGTGGCGAGATGGAGAACCTGTTCGCGAATCCGTACTTCACGGGCCGTGGCCACCACGAATTCGCGTACTCCTTGATCCTCCACGACGGCGACTGGCGCGCGGCAAGGATTCCCCAGGTCGCCGACGAGCTGATCCACCCATGCCGCACGCGCCACATCTACGCCCGGCCGGGAGCATCGCTACCGTCCGGCGAGAGCTTCGTCTCGGCAAGCCCCGCCAGCGTTGCGGCCTCAAGCTGGCTCTATCGCGACGGAGCGTTCGAGATCCGGCTTCACGACACGGTTGGGCGCAGCGGGCCGGTGCGTGTCGCGCTCCCGCCGGGCGCCGGCTCGTGCACGCCTGTCGATTTCAACGGGCGGCCCTTGGCCTCGCCGGCTGTTGCCGTAAGCGATGGCGCCGCATCGTTCGAGATCGGCGCTTGGGAGATCGTCACGCTCCGCTTCGAGACGCAGTCATAGCCGATCCGCAGGAACGGGCGCACAGGCGGAGCACTTGCCGACCGACGACGCAATGGGAACGGTCGACCTGACCGTCTTCGGGGCCTACTTCGTGGCCGCGCTGCTGATCGGCTTCTGGGCCGGCCGGCGAAAGAAGGAGTCCTCGCGCGACTTCTTCCTCACTTCCGGGACGCTCTCTTGGGCAGTCATCGGGTTCTCCACCATCGGGGCTTCGCTCAGCACCGAGCAGCTTGTCGGCGTGGTCGGCTACGCCTACAGCCACGGCATGGCTGTCGCGAACTGGGAGTGGCTCAACTTCGTCGGTTACAGCCTGCTGATCGGCGTGTACCTGCCGGTGTACCTGCGAAATCGGATTGTGACGATGCCCGAGTTCCTCGAGCTCCGATACAACACGACCGTCCGTCGCATGTACGCAGTGATCAGCGTCATCAGCTACGTGTTCATCAATCTCGCGGGCGTGATCTTCTCCGGCGCATTCCTGCTCGAGTCCATGCTGGGCATTCCGTTGCAGGCCGGCATCTGGGGCCTCGCCATCCTGTCCGGCGCCCTTACGGTCTACGGAGGCATGAGTTCCGTGGCGTGGACGCAGGTCTTCCAGTCCACGCTCCTAATCCTCGGGGGGCTGCTGGTGTTCTTCCTCGGCCTCAGCGCTGTCCCGGGCGGCTGGGAGGCGGTGGTTGGCACCGGCGAGCGGGCGCATCTGGTGTTGCCGGCGTCCGACCCCGAGCTGCCTTGGACTGCGATGCTCGTGCTGGCCCTCTCGACGGGGCCGTGGTACTTCTGCACGAACCAGTACATCAATCAGAACTCGCTCGGCGCCAAGGACGAATGGCACGCTCGCATGGGGATCGTGCTGGCCTGCTTTCTCGGAGTCTTCACCGCACTCGCCTACATCTTCCCGGGAATGGTGGCCTACGCCCTTCGGCCAGATCTGGCAGCCGGCGACGAGGCGTTGCCATTCCTGATCAAGACGGTGATTCCGGCCGGCCTGCGGGGTCTTATCTTGGCGGGCCTCTGCGGCGCGATCATGTCCACCATCCAGGCGCTGATCAATTCCAGCGCGACAATTCTGACCGTCGACCTCTACAAGGGGCTCTTCCGCCGCGGCGCTTCGGAGGGCGACCAGATCCGTTTTGGCCGGTACTGCGGCGTCGCGATCTTGGTGGTCGGTGCGTTGTGGGCCCCGGTCGTGGTGAGCTTCGGGAACATCTTCTCGTACTTCCAAGAGTGCTGGTTCCTGATTGCTGCGCCGATCATGGCGATCTTCCTGCTGGCCGTCTTCTGGCGGCGGGCGACGGCCACCGCGGCGGCTTGGACGCTGGGGCTCTGCTTCCCCATGTTCGTCCTGCCGTATTGGCTGCGCCTGGCGGACGTTCAGATGAACGCCTTCAACATTGCCGGTATCGTCTACGTCGCTTCACTGGCGTGCATGGTGGGCCTGAGCTTGATCACCCGCGCTCCCGAGCCCCAATCGGTCGAGCGCGTAGTCTGGTCCCGCGAGGTTCTCCGGCTGCCGCTGCGGCTGGTCGCGGCCGGCTACCCGCTCCTTCGCCGGGTGAGCCTATGGTGGGCGCTCACCGTGGCGATGTTCACGGTCCTCTACATCACCTATTGGTAGAACTCTGCCAAGAAGCTTGCGCCTAAGTTGGGCGCGGGCGGCGTCAGTTGGCGACGGCCTTTCCCGTCGCGAAGTCCAGTTCCGCCTCCGCGACCTTGTACCTATAGCGGGCCCTTGCACGGGCGCTGCTCGCCTCTGCCAGCGCCGTGCGGGCGCGGGCGAGGTCCAGCCCGTCCGCAAGGCCATGCTTCTTTCGCACGCGCTCTTGGCGCTCGACGGTCGAGGCATGCAGATGGGCCTGGTCTCCGGTTCTGAGACCCTCCAGCGCGGCAGACAGCTCCTCGTGAGCCTCGGTAACCTCGAGGGGAATCGACCTGGCGAGCACTTCGCGGGCCGCCTTCGTCTTCTCCAACGCCAGCCTGGTCTCTTCGATGGTCGCTTGGATCCGACCGCCGGTGAACAGCGGCAGATGGATCCCGAAGGCCCCGAACAGCAGTCTTCCGAGCGTCAGTTCCGAGAAGCGGGTCCAGCCGCCGCTGAACATGCCCATGATCCTTGGGAGCTTCTCCCTCTCTGCTCTCTCGACCCAGTGTTCGGCGGCTCGGATTCTGGCATCCACAGCTCTCAGCTCGGGCCGAGACTCCATCGCACTGGCAAGAAGGAACTCGATTCGATCGGGGACCGCCGCCTCGACAGGGGGTTCTTGCAGCGCGTACGTACGGTTAGACTCCCGACCCATTCCGGAATTCAGGCGGGCCAGGGACCGCCCCAGCGCCGCACGTGCACTGGCCCGGCGCAGCCGTGCCTGGGCAAGGTCAGTCTCCGCCTCGCTGACTTCGAGCTTGGCCGCCAGGCCGGCCCGGTGCCGGGCCAGCGCGCTGCGCACGCCGAGCGCCCCCTCCTCGACGGCCCGTTCGGCTGCCTCGACTCGCCGCGTTGCGGCCAGTGCCTTCAGGAACGCCTTCCTCGCCTGCAAGATCAGCCGCGACTGCTCGGCCCTCAGAGTCTCCTCAAGATGCTCCACCTCGGCCCTGCGGGCCTCAGACTCGTGCTTGGTCCGCCGGAAGTCGAGCAGATCCTGAAACAGATTGATGGAAAAGGACCCATTCTGCGGCTCCGGCGACGATGCCAGTCCGTGCAGCCCGAACAGGTTTGCTGAGCCGGTTAGACCGGCGTTGGTGAGGCCGCCCGCGTCGACCTGCGGTGCCTTTCGGGACCGGGCCTGCTTCACACGGAGTTCGGCGGAGCCGACGTCAATTGCCGCCTGCAGCAAGATCGGATGGCTCGACACCGTGAGGTGCACGGCATTCTCCATAGACAAGGTGTCCACGCTGTCTGCGGTCCCGTCGGTCGCATTCGCCGCGGCCGCGATCGCTGCGATGACCAAGACTCGTGCTACCATGCCGGCCCTCACCGCGATGTCCCGGTCCCGCTCTGTGCCGCACTGACCGCCGCGCCGTCGGCTATCGGACCGCGCGCGGCGACCACAACGCTCTCGCGCCCTGACAGCCCTGCGATCACTTCCACGACCAAGCCGTCCCCGACGGAAGTGCGGACGTCGCGGCGTTTTGCTCGGCCTTCCTCGACGCAGAACACGAACTGTTCTGCTCCGTCAACGCGCAGCGCCTCCGCCGGTATCGTTATGGCGTCCGCCTTTGTGTCAAGCGAGAGCGTCGCCCGTCCGAACATTCCAGGCCGGAGGCTTCGGCCGGGATTCGGCAGGTCTGCCTCGGCCCGCATTGTCCGCGTGGACGGGTCCAGCACGCCGGCGAAGCGCGCCACCGAGGTCTCGAACGAGCGGTCAGGCAGGGAGTCTAGGGCGACCGCGACCGGATCGCCGACTTGGACGTAAGGCACTTCCGCCTCAGGCACATCTACGCGCAGGCGGAGGCGGTCGATGCTTGCGAGCGTCACGATTCGCTGGACCGTCCGGGAAGAGGTCTCCGCTTGGAGGAGTGTGCCGGGATCGACGTGCCGCTGGCTCACGACACCTTCGAACGGCGCCCGGATCTCGGCGAACCCGATCCGAGTACGCAACTGTTGGGCCGACGCCCGGACCTGTGCGATCGCGCTCTCGATCTGCTGGATCCTTCCGGCGTTCACACTCAGCGACGCCTCCGCGAGTTCCAGTCTGGCGTGCGCCTCGTCCAGTGTCTGCTGGGCCATCGCGTCGGGCTCTTCGTTGCGCACCGCCTCGATACGCTCGTGGGTGATGCGCCGCAGGTCCAGCTCTGCCTGCGCGCTCAGATGCTCGGCCTTGGCGGTCGCAAGGTCGGCCTGTCTGGCGCTGAGTTCCGCCTCTGTCTCGCGCAGCTCGTCCTCCAGTTCCGGGACGTCGATTCTGGCGATGAGCTGGCCGCTGCGCACCACGTCACCGATGTCCACAGTGATCTCGTTCAGATAGCCTGTGACTCTGCTCAGAAGGGTCGTAGTCTCGTAGGCAGCCACGCTGGCGGGCAGAGTGATGCTGCGTGTCAGATCTTGGCGAACGGGCGAGACCACCACCACGTCCACCGGGTTGCTCTCACGGCGGCCATTCTGCCGAGTTGCTGGGTCCGCACCCCCAGAGTTACAGGCCTGCCAGCAGAAAGCCGCCGAGAGGGCCAGCGCCACCGGTAAGCAAGTCCCAGGCGCGCGTCGTCTCGTCTCCATCTGCGATCGTCCCGCCCCGCGCTCTGCGCGCCGAATGGCGACCTCCGCCTCAAACCCTCGCCGCATCGGTTGTTCCGCTTGGCCGCTTGATCAGCGTGTAAAGGCAGGGGACCACGAAGAGTGTCAGGCCTGCGGCACCGATCACCCCGCCTATGATCGCCCTGGCGAGAGGAACGTTCGCTTCGGCTCCCAGGCCGCCGATCGCCATTGGGGTGAGCGCCAGGACGGTCGTCAGGGAAGTCATCAGAATCGGACGGATCCTGACCCCGGCCGCCTCGCTGACGGCCTCAGCCAGCGTCATGCCCGAGGCCACCCTGCGGTCAGCGTAGTCCACGAGGAGCGTGCTGTAGGCCACCACCAGTCCGACCATCATGATGATGCCCATAGCGGACATTACGCTCAGCGGGTTCCCGCCGAGGAAGAGCACCGCCCCGACTCCGACCATTCCGAGGGGCACTGCAAGCATCACGATCAACGGATCCCGGAACGACTGGAACTGCACGACGAGCACGAGGTAGACCAGCACTACGGCGAGCAGGAACCCCTGCAGGAACTGGTCAAGCGCGTCCCGCATCGTGGCGACCTCTCCGGTGAGGCTGTAGCTGTAGCCCCCGCCGGCGAACTCAGGCCCCGAAACCTCGAAGTAAGGGCCGCGGTCGGACTCCCTCTGGATCGGAGCCAGGTCGGGGGATACGGCGAGCTCCTCCTCCAGGCCGCGGACGACGGAGCCGATGTCATGGCCGGGGCTGACCGATGCGTAGACGTCGATCACCCTGGTTATGTTGCGGTGGCTGATTGTTGCCGGACCGGTCTTTCGTTCCATGGCCACGAGCGATCGCAGCGCCACCGGCGGACCTCCGCCCTCTCCGCGGACGGGGATGTTGCGAAGCGTCTCGATGGAATCCAGGTCTTCCTCGGCGTATTGGGCCCCGATGAAGTAGTGGTTCCCGTTGCGCTCGTCGATCCAGAACGCCGGATCGAACCCGATGCTGGAGTTCGTCGCCGTCACGAGGTTCTTCATGACGTCTTCCGTCTCTACTCCGGCCATTGCAGCCTTGACCCGGTCGATCTCGATGTCCAGGATCGGGTAGTCCATCCGCTGCGCGATGCGCACGTCGGTGATGCCCTCAACCCCGCCCGCCGCAGAGGCGATGATGCCTGCGATGCGGTGGGACGTGTCGAGGTTGCTCCCCGACACCTGAACGTGAATCGGCGCCGGCTCGCCTTGGTTGAGGGCGGCCGTCAGCATGCCCCCGGTGTCGAAGGCGAATTCGACGTCCGGGAAGCGGTCAGACAGCTTGCCTCGAAGGCGCTCCACATACTCGAACGTGCCGCGGCGGTCGGCCTTGTCCTTGAGCTGGACCAGCACGAAGGCGTCCATCGGGCCGGTGTTCGGAGTGTAGGCGGCCGGCCAGTCCATCAGCACGCCGATGTTCGAGATCAGCATGCGCAGGTCGGAGTCCGGATGCCGCTCCGGCGTCCACGGATCGGGCGTGCCGATCTCCTCAGAGAGCAGCGCTTCAACCTCCTGCAGCCTAGCCTCGGTAGTCTCGATTCGAGTCCCGGACGGAAGGCGGACGAAGACTTGGAACTGGCCAGCGTCCACCGGCGGGAACAGCTCCGAGCCCGTGGACCGCAGCAGGAGGAGCGAGCCGACCAACATTGCCATGGCGCTCGCGAGCACGGCCCAACGGTGGGGCAGGACTCGACGGACCAGCGTGTTGCACGCAGTGCCGAGGTGGCCCGTGCGGGCTCGGCCCGCGCCGGTGGGCACGGCCTTCAGTACCCTCGCGCAGAACGCCGGAATCAGGGTGACGGAGAAGAGCAGCGAGGCCGCCATGGCGATGGTCGCGGCCAGCGCAACCGGGCTGAAGAGGTAGCTCGCCGTTCCCGAAAGGAACGTGACCGGAAAGAAGACGATGCAGAATGTTGCGGTGGAGACCAGCACGGGAGGGGCGACCTCGGTCGCGCCCTTGAGTGCGGCCTGAAATGGCGGATGGCCTTGGTCCATGTGCCGGACGATCGATTCCACGACCACAATTGCCTGATCGATCAGAATGCCGACGACCAGCGCTAGCCCGCCGATCGTCATCGCATTGAGCGTCGAACCCGTAAAGTAGAGACCCGTGAACGCGGCGAGGATCGCGAGTGGCAGGCTGGTCAAGATCAGCACGGTCGGGCGCAGGCGCCTGAGAAACAGCACGACGACCAGCGCCGCGAAGCCCGCGCCAAGGATGCCCTCCAGCTGCAGGGCCCGCAGGGAGTTCCGCACGTAGACCGACTGGTCGAGCACGACCTCGATCGACAGGTCCCGCGCTGATGGGTCCATCTCCCGCAGCCGCTGCTGGATCCTTTCGAGGTTGCGGCGGATCGACCCGACGATCTCAATCGTGTTCGCGCCGGGCTGGCGGTAGATGGGGATGTAGACCTGCCTCCGCCCGTTAATGCGCACAACATTCGTCTGGATCTGGCTTGAGTCGCGGACGTCCGCCACGTCGCCCACCAGGATCGGCATCCCGTCGCGGATGGCGAGAGGCATTCCATTGAGGTCCTCCACCCGTGAGGGCATGGAATTGGCGAAGATCTGGTAGTCGAGACTTCCCGCCTTCAGGTTGCCGGCGGGGATGAAGACGCTCTGGCGCTTGAGTGCCCGGACCACGTCCATCGGGCCGAGGCCGCGCGCTTCCAGCCGCGTTCGGTCCACATAGGCCAGAATGCGGCGGAGCTTGCCGCCGTAGACGGCCGGGGCGATCACGCCCTGGATGGACTGCAGGCGGTTGCGCAGTTCGAAGTACGCGATGTCATACAGCTCCTTCTCGTTCATCACAGGGCTTGAGACGCTCACTAGGCAGAGCGGCACGGACGCCGTCGGGTCGAAGGGCATCACCATCGGAGGGATCGTCCCGGGCGGCAGGTAGAACATGTCGCTGACCGCGTAGGAGGTCACTTGGCTCATGGCGGTGTCGAGACTGATGCCCTCCCGGAAGAAGTCCTTGACGACGCAGACCCCTAGCATGGCTTTCGCCTCTTGGTGCTCGATCCCCACCGACTGGCCTGTCCAGCGCTCGAGGCGGCTCATGATGTCCCGCTCCATGACTTCGGGGGGCATGCCGGGGTAGAAAGTGACGATCTGCACCGCTGGCGTGCGGAAAATCGGCAGCAGGTCGGCAGGCAGGCGCTGAAAGGACGTCACTCCCAGCACGACGGTCGCCAAGGCCGCCACTCCCACTGCATAGGGATTCCTTATGGCGAAGCGGATCATGACCGAGTGCCGGGGACTCCGTGGGGTCTCCGGCGGGTGCCGGGCGCCGCTGCAGGCTGGGCAACTCCCGGCACCACGGGAATCCAGCATAGCGATCCGGTCTGGAACGGGACAACCGTTGCGCCATTCCGAACCACGTTCCGACCGCTCCGCTCAGCGCAGTGGATGTGCCGAAAGCGCACCCTTGGGCGTGGACGTTGGGACAGCGTCCCGAGGTCAATGGCGCGATGTCGCCCGCTCGGCTATACTCGCCTGCAAACAGGCCACCTGTTGGCGAGTTAAGAGGGAGGTCGGATGCAAAGAGGACAGCCACAAGGCGGAGGTGCGCGCGCGGTGACGCGCCGCCGTGTTCTGCGGACCGCGGCTGCGGCGCCCCTGTTCGTCCCGGGAAGCGTTCTGGGTCTGGGAGGCGCCGTTCCGCCGAGCGACAGGGTAAACGTCGCCGGTCTTGGGATCGGCGGGCGCGGAGAGCGCGATCTGGAGTCGTTCTTGGCCCAGGACGACGTGCAATTCCGCGCGATCTGCGATGCCCGCAATGAGCGGCGCGAAGCCATCAAGTCCAAGGTAGACAAGCACCACGGGACGAACGACTGCGTAATGTACGCGGACATGTACGATCTCTGGGAACGCAAGGACATCGACGCCGTCCTAATCGCCACGGGCGACCGCTGGCACACCCTCCTGTCGATCCTGACCGCGAAGTCGGGCAAGGACGTCTACTGCGAGAAGCCTTGCTCGATGACGATCGCCGAGAGCCGTGCCCTCGCGGACGCCTACCAGAGGCTGGGCAGGGTATACCAGGCCGGGACCCAGCGCAGGAACGGCACGAACTTCGAGTACTGCATCGACCTTGCGCGAAGCGGAAAGCTCGGTACCTTGCGGACACTGCACGCCAACGCCGCTCCCGGCGATCGGTACACGCCGCTTACTACGCACGACTGGCTGCCGGCTGAGCCGGAACCGCCCAAGAGCGTCGTGGACTGGGACCGTTGGCTGGGACCTTCCCCGTGGCGGCCGTACAACTCGCTCTATGTGAAGAGCCGCTGGCGGGGCTTCTACGACTTCCACGGCGGCGGAATCCTCGAATGGGGCTCCCACACTGTGGACCTGTGCCACGCCGCCGCGATGCTCGACGAGACGGCCCCGGTGAGTTTCGAGCCCCGCCGGCCGGACGGGGTGACGCCATACGGGGTGGATTGCACCTATGCGAACGGGCTGCAGCTGGTGCTGCGGGACACCGGCTGGGAAGGCCTCGGTGCCTGCGCGGTGCGGTATGAGGGCGACGAGGGCTGGGTGCAGACAGGAGACGCGGGCATAGTCGAGACCTCCGACAGCCTGCGGCAGTATCGGCGCACATTCGAAGACGCGCGCGAGGCGACGACCCGCCACGTCAGGGATTTCCTCGACTGCGTCAAGTCGCGAAGGGAACCGCGCGCGCATGCGCTCGCTGCGTGCCAAGCGCACGTGGCGTGCCACGCTGCATACATCGCGTACCAGCTGGACGAAAAGCTCGACTTTGATCCTGACACAGACAGCTTTCCCTCGAGCGACGAGGCGAACCGGATGCGCTCCCGCGCAATGCGGGAGCCTTGGCGACTGGAATAGGAGGGTCCCGGAATGCTGAGACGAACGCTATTCATGGTGGGAGTTGCCGCAGCTGCGGTGAGAAGGCGCATGCGCGGCCAGTCGCGAGGCGAACTGCAAAGGATGCTTGACGAGCAGCTGGCAACCTCCCCGCACAAGGCTGAGGACATCATGAGGCTGGACGCCTCGGGTGCCCTAGAGGTCCTTCAAGATCCGGGTTCCGGCGAGTTTGCCAAGGCGAAGGCATGCCAGCGCTTGGGCGTGGTGGGGGACGAGGCGGCCGTGCCCGCGCTGGCGGCCTTGCTGAGCGATCCGAAGCTGTCGCACTACGCGCGCACCGCTCTTGAGCCGATGCCCAGTGGCGCAGCCGACCGGGCGCTGCGGGAAGCAGCCGGAAAGCTGGAGGGGGCATTGCTGGTGGGTGTTGTGAACTCCATCGGTGTTCGCCGCGACCCGCGCGCGATCGGTGTGTTGGCGCCGCTGCGCTACGGGGACGACCGGGAAGTTGCGGCCGCGGCCACCGCTGCGATCTCCAGGATTCGCAGGCCGTAGATCTTCCCGTACCGGCGTGGCGGCACACTTGAGTGCCGGACCGTTCTGCGACGTGGCCAGCGCGAGGCCTACTCGCGGTACACTCATCGCGGGCAGCGAGATGGCACACCGAGACGCAGCGATCACCCGGAGGAACTTGGTCCAAGCGGCCGCGGCGGTCCCGATTGCCGCGATCAGCGGGACGGCTGCCAACTCCGCCGTGAAGGTCGGCCTCTTGGGGGCGGGCGGGCGCGGCACACGCCTCGCTAGCTTCGTAGTTCAGGTGCCCCAGGCGAGGCTGGTAGCGCTCTGCGACCTGTTCGATGAGAGGATTGCGGAGGCGAAGCAGCGCATTCCCGTCGACTCGCCTCGGGTCTACAAGGACTACCGCGAGATGCTCGCCAGCGATATCGACGCGGTGATCATCGCCACGCCGGTGTTCCTGCATCCGGAGCATCTTGAGGCGGCGATAAAGGCCGGCAAGCATGTGTACGTCGAGAAGCCGGCCGCTGTCGATGTCGCCGGCTGCAAGCGTGTGATGAAGGCGGCCGACTCCGCGCGTCCCGGCCTCAATGTCTCGGTGGGCTTCCAGCAGCGCTACGGCTGGACGTACAGGCAGGCCCGCAAGGTTCTGGAGAGCGGGCGCCTAGGCCAGGTCCGCCAGGCTGAGGCGCACTTCCTAAAGGGACCGATTACGGGAATGGAGCCTGCTCGAAAGCGCCCAGAGACCATGCTGGAGAAGGTCCGCGACTGGAAGCACTGGCGGGACCTTTACGGGGACATCATCGTCGAAACGTATTGCCATTCCATCGACGTGCTCAATTGGTTCCTCGGGGACCAGCATCCCCTCAAGGCTGTCGGCGAAGGCGGCCGCACGATACGCAAGGACGGCGACATGTCCGACCACGTGACGGTCGCCTACGAGTATCCGGGCGGGATACAGGCTACTCTGGTCGGCTCGCACATCACGCCGCCGTTCTTCCGCGAGGTTCACGAGAGGATCTACGGTTCCGAGTCCATGATCGAGATGGCGCGGCACTACTGGAAGCACTACCGGGGCCGTTCCGACGTTACGCACGCGGAACCGCCGCGCAACATCGATCATGATTCCGTCGAGGCGTTCGTCCTGAGAGTGGCGGAAGGCAAGACCGAGAATGTGGGCGTACGGGGGGCCGAGAGCACGCTCACGGCCATTCTCGGCCGTATGGCGGCGGACCTTGGCCGAACCGTGACTTGGGAGGAGATGATGCAGTCGGCCTGACCGAGCTGTATCCCGAGCGGACACGTGCGCTTACCGTCTTGGCGACTGGCATCGGGAATGGCGGTGGTCTGCTCGGTCCTACTTGTGCCCGACGGCCGGCCGGCCGGTGAACGTCCCGAGGAGGGCTTCGTACGATTGTTCGACGGGAAGAGCCTTAAGGACTGGGACGGGGATCCAAGGCTGTGGACGGTCCGGGACGGCGCAATTGTAGGGTCGAGCGACGGGCACAAGGTGGACCAAAACACCTTCCTGATCTATCGGGAGCCGTTCGCCGACTTCGTGCTGCGTCTCGAGGTGCGCCTGCGCAACGGCAACAGCGGAATCCAATTCCGCAGCCGTCAGGTTGCCGGGGATGGCTGGGTAGTGCACGGCTATCAGGCCGACCTGTCGGATGCCGGCGACCGGTCCGCGTGGGGGAACTTCTACGAGGAAAAGGGCCGGGGACGGAGCATGATGGCGACACCGGATGAGGGCTGGCTGCAGGCCAAGGACATTGTTCGGGTGAACGACTGGAACGACTACGAAATCCTCGCGCAGGGAGACCGCGTGCGGCTCACCCTCAACGGCAAGGTGACCTTCGACGGCAGGGACAGCCAAGCTGCCAGCGGGATCATCGCGATACAGCTCCACTCGGGCGCCCCCATGCAGGTTGAGTGCCGCAACATTCGGATCAAGCTCTTGCGGGACTCTGCCGGCGCTGAGCAATAGCGCCGCACTGGCACACAACAGCCCGAACCCCATTGGCATAAGGCCTTCCGACCTTCGGAGTTCGTAAAGAGACGCTTCGGCCCCGGCACAGTCTTGGCGTTTTGTCGAGGCGGCTCCTAGACAACGGGACGCGATACACTGCTAGGCGTTCCGCCCCACCGCAGCGCTTGACTATCCAGTCATTCCGCTACAGCGCCGAGGGGCCGGCGCGGACTGCGCTAAGGAACGTGGAGTCTCCCACCCCTTGCATTGCCTTGACGACGTCCGGGCTTTCGACGCGATGCTCAAGCGTCGCGTCGCAACGTTCAGGGAAAAGCTGGCGGACCTGCTGGCCCCGCACCGCCTGACCCTCGACGAGGCTCGCGTACACAAGGTATTGATCCCGATGGTGGGCGTGTACACGCCCGGCTGGCAGGCGCTGCCCGCCGTTTCTTGGGCCTTTGTTGAAGTCCGTACCAAGGAAGGGCTCGTCGGTACCGGGGAGTGGTCGGTGGACCTTGATCGGCGAACTGCCGACTGTATTGACGCGCTGCGTGTACAGCCCGGCCGGAACCTGCTGGATCAAAGCTTGGAAGAGCCTCTCTTCATGGCTTGGTGGGATCTCGTCGGGCAAGCTCTCGCGAAGCCCCTGCACCGACTGTGGGCCGAGCTCTTCGAGACTCCGTACGAGCCGAAGGATCTGGTGCCCATGGCAGCCTACACGTGGCAGCGGTTTCCCGACATCGGTGGCAACGACGCGATCACCTATGAGAATTGGCCCGAATTTGCAGCTGACCGGGCACGGGAGGGGTTCCCGTCGGTCAAGGTCTCAATGACCGCCTATGAACCTGAGGACCACATCGGGCTGATCCATAGGATCAGGGATGCGGTCGGACCGGACACCTCAATCCGGATCGACGCCCACGGCACGTGGAACTATCAGGAGGCTCGGCGAATCCTGAACGCCGTGGAGGGCTGCGACCTGGAGTATGCAGAACAGCCCGTCCACTCGTTGCTGCCTCAGCGCTTCTATCCCGCTTCAGAGAAGCCGCCCGTCCGCCGGGCGGGGCAGGGGAGTTACCAAGCCGAGTACTACTACCGGCGAATGACCGCGCTGAGGCGCGAGCAGCGCACGCCGCTGTCCTGTCACTGGTGGCCCCCGATCCTCCATCCCCCGGGTGTCAGCCCAATGGCGAACAAGTGGGAGCCGGACTGGTACATGCTCGAACGCTACGAGGGCGCCGACGTGGCCGTCCCGGACATCAACTTGGGACCGTGGGGGCTGTGGCGCTTCGGGCAGCTCTCGAAGTTCATGGGTCTGCACACCGCCGTCCACAGCAACTTCGAATTGTGCACGCAGCTTGCGTTCCGAGGAGCGATGACATCGGCCCTATTGCAGGATCCGGAGAGGGTGGGCATATACATGGGCAGGGCGCCACGGACTTGTCACCCGATCGACAACGAGACTATCCATGTCAGCGACGACGTCATCGAGGGGGGTCAGTTCGACTGGTCAGGCGGGCACCTCCGGCTGTCGGATTCCCCTGGCCACGGGTTGCGCCTGGATCCGGAACGCCTTGAGAAGTACCGGTACTGCGAAGAGGCGGTCGCCCCTCACCGAGAACATGCCCGCAGGATCTACGCGAACTACCACTTGGACCGGCCAAGGCGGAAGACCCTGTCGGGATGGCCGAAGCTCGGGGCGGCGGAACGCTTCGACCGGCATGCCTGGCCCTACGAGGTGGCCGGCATCCTAGGTTCCGAGGACGGGCAGGACATCGACGTAGAGCTAACTGGAGACCAGTCGGGGTAGGAGGAGTGATGCAGGAAGAAGCGAGGAGAGTAGGGCTCGTAACTGGCGGTGTGGGCGACTTGGGCTATGCCAGCGCCAAGAAGATGGTCGAGATGGGGCTCGACATTGTCCTGATGGACATCCGGGAAGACAACCAGCGCGTCGAGGCCTTACGGGAGCGCGGAGCGCGGGTCCTGTTCCTGCAGGCCGATGTGTCCGACCGCGGTGCCGTGCAGACCGCTCTGGAGCGGGTATGGGCAGAGTTCGGCCGGCTGGACGTGTGCATGTGCAATGCCGGAATCTCGATGAACGTGCCGTTCCTGGAGTACACGGTCGAAGAATGGAACCAGCACATGGACGTCAACCTCAACGGCTACTTTCATGTCACGCAAGAAGTCGCCAAGCGCTGGGTCGCCGCAGGCGACAAGGGCAAGATCATCTTCACGGGCTCGTGGGTGCAGGACGTGCCCTACAAGCTGATCGCCCCGTACTGCGTGTCGAAGGCGGGCGTCTGGATGCTGGCGCGGTGCGCTGCGCTTGAGCTGGCGCCGTATGGCATAACCGTCAATGCGATCGCGCCTGGGATCGTCGAGGCTGGCTTAACTGCGCGCGAACTGAAGGACTTTCCAGAGTTTCGGGAGGAGTTTATGAGCCTGATACCGCTCGGCCGGATCCAACAGGCCGAGGACGTCGCCGACGTGGTCGGCTTCCTTGTCTCTGAGGCCTCCGACTACCTGACCGGCACGACGATCACGTGCGACGGCGGCTGCGTCGTGGGCGCCGCATCGGCCCCGAAATGAACAAGCGCGCGCTTAGCGGCATCGTTCCCGTTCTGCCGACTCCGTTCGGGCCCGACGATTCGCTCGACCTTCACTCGCTGGCCCGGGCGGTGGACTTCTGCGCAGAGAAGGGACTGCCCGCCGCCTGCATCCCGGCTTATGCCAGCGAATTCTACAAGCTGACGATGGAGGAGCGGTACCGGCTGGTCGAGGAGGCGGTCCGGGCATCAGCCGGCAGGATAAAGATCATCGCCCAATCGAACCACTTCTCGGGCTCGCTCGCAGGTCAGATCGCTCGCCGAAACGAGGAGCTGGGCGCCGACATCGTGTCCGTCGCCATTCCACGGATGTTCGACATCTCGGAATCCGATGTGTACCGCTTCTTAGAGCGCGTACTTAGATCCACGTCCCTGCCGGTGCTCGTGCAAGACTTCAACCCCGGCGGGCCGACGATCAGCGCATTCCTCGCCCGGCGCGTAAACGAGGACTATCCGCACTTCCGCTACCTCAAGCTCGAGCAGCCGCTGATGGCGCCTCGTGTTGCGGAGATTCTGCAGCAGACGGGCGGCAACGTGCAGGTGCTTGAGGGCTGGGGCGGACTGTACCTACTGGAAGGAATCCAGGCCGGGATTTGCGGGGCCATGCCCGCGCTGGGCGTAGCCGATGTGCTGCAGGAGGCGTACGATCTGGCCGTGGCCGGCGATATGGACGGGGCGTCGGACTGCTTTGAGCGCATACTTCCCTATCTGGTATTCAGCCTCCAGAACATGGAACTGCTGATCTACATGGAAAAACGGCTGCTAGTGCGACGCGGTGTGTTGGCATCGGACCGTGTGCGCGAGGCGACGCTCACGCCGGATCCCGATTCCCGGGCCTACGTAGACTTCCTCATCGAACGTGTGCTCAGAATCGTCGACTCGGCGGACCGGTCGTAGCGGTCCCGCGAAGGTACATTGCCCCGCTGTGGGGTAGTCAGAGCACGGGTGGCGTGAGCTACGGCAAGCAGTCTCAAGTCGCCCGCGAGCCGAATGCGCGTAAGTCGTAGCCCGGCACATGCGCGGCCAAGACGGACCTCACCGTGCCAGGATGGCTTGGACTCAGGTCAATCATTCCGGGACTTGAGCACGCCGAGCAGTGAACGTGCGTCGGGCGCGAAGTCAATCGCGGCCCGGTAGACTGCCTCAGCTCTCTGGTGTTGGTAGATGTGGCGTGTCTCGTTTCGTCCCTCTTGATGCCGCATCCACCTCTCGACATCGGAGATCAGCCGGTTTTCTGCGGCGAGGTGGAAGAGATAGCGTTTCGTCACGCCGTCTGCGATTCCCCGGCTGATGTTGGCGTTCAGCCAGCGTGCCATGAGCTTCCAGCACAGTTCGTACGTGATCTCGAAGTGTCGGATGGCACCGGCACGGATTGCGACACGCTCGATGTCGCTCAGTTGCCCCATGCGTTGGTCATTCCCGCTCACGGTGAGGATGTCGACAAGTGCAGTGAGCGACTTTCTCAGACTGCCCAATTGGAGCGTCATAGATGTTCTACCGTTTTCAGCCTACTTGGCCTTCCGAGCGCGGAGACGTGCACGCGTAGTCCAGAAGGGGCCCGGGGGCGAATTCTCCTCGAACTACGCGCACGTGCTCGGATTCCAGTTCCACGCAGCGGTGCAGAACATTCCCAGCGGGAAGCGACAGCAAGGCTCGATACTTGTGGGTCGGACCTGCATCTCTAAGAGACGCGCCGGATCGAATTTGGGAGATTCGCGGCAGCTGACTGGAAGGGAAGGGGTTAGGGCAAGCCGGGGACTTTCGGTGTCCTCGGTCCCACGCACTACTGCCGACGTACGAAGGGCGGGAGTTTCGGATTGGGAGGTAAGCCGATTGCGAGGCGGATGAGCCTTAAGGTGCGAGCGCTCAGCTATGCGCCCTCTCGGAATCCTCGCACGTCTCCAGAGCCGTACAGCTTAGATCTGCCTGTGCCCCACAATCGCTGCGGGTTGGAAGTCTGGCGCCTCCAGCGAGGCCATTCCATCAGGGTTCCCGGTATCGGTCCGCCACGACCGAGACAGGACGGTCCAGAGCTCGGCCCGGAAGCGTCCCCACGTACACGGTGCAGGCGACGTAACCGCTAAATCCCATATGCGTTAACTTGTTTAGCTTCACCTACGGTCGGTTGGCATAGAAGTCCCATTGAGCGAGTCGTCGGCGAGGAGCGTTGGCCAGACTCGTTGAGACCTCGTTCTACTCGGCGATCACCTGACTGAGTAGCAGCCCGCGTTCAATGGCCGGCACGACTTGGTTCAACATGAACTTGAAGTCCCTCAAAGCACCGTGGGGACGGGTGCGCCGCCAAGCGGTACCCCCGGGGGGAAACGGCGAGCGCATGTCCGATCAGCTTCTCGATGGGCAGCACCACCAGCAGCTTCCGCGTCAACGGCCGTTAGCCCGGCTGTGGGAAGTGCTCTTTCAGGAAGCGTTCGATCTGCGCGAGGCGGTCGCTGAGCTCCTCGCCGGCCAAGTACGCGCCGTCTTCGTACTTGCCAATCGCGGCGGCAACCTCGTCTTCGTCCATGGGAGGGAACCACTCAGC
>JAJDWM010000128.1 GCA_022825595.1 Bryobacterales bacterium
CCATGCCTGGCCGAGATCGACGCGCCAGTCCACTCCCAGAACGTCGCCTCCTGCGCGGTGGAAGTCCTCAAGAAACCCTGCATTGCCCGTGCCGAAGTGGATCACCGGCACTCCGCACGACCGCAGCCGCCTGATCAGTGCGCGCGAGTGCGGCAGGACCAAGCGCCCGTAGTCGGCCGGGGCCAGCGCCCCGACCCAGCTGTCGAAGACTTGCATGGCGCTGGCACCGGCGGCCACCTGCGAGGCCCCGTATTCCGCCAACACCTCGACGATGCGGCCCATGAGGTCCGACCACGCACCGGCGTCGCCCCACATCAGCTGCTTCGTCGCGGCATAGTGCCGGGAGGGTCCGCCCTCGATCATGTAGCTTGCCAGGGTGAATGGGGCCCCGACGAACCCGATCACCGGCACGCGGTCATCGAGCAGGCGGCGCGCTAGGCGAATCGACTCCGCTACATATCCGAGCTCGGACGTGCTCGTCGTCGCCACCCGGCCCACGTCCTCGGCCTTGCGGACCGGTCTCGAGATCTTGGGCCCCTCGCCTGGGATGAACTGCAGCCCAAGGCCCATCGGCTCGACGGGTAGCAGGAGGTCTGCGAAGATGATCGCCGCATCCACATCAAGCGCATCGATCGGCTGGCGGGTGACCTCGGCTGCGAGGCGCGGCGTCTTGCAAATCTCAAGGATCGGGTGACTCTTCCGCAGCTTGCGATACTCCGCCATGTATCGCCCGGCCTGGCGCATGAACCACACCGGAGTGCAGTCCGATGGCTGACCCGCGCAGGCCTGCAGGAAGCGCTGGCGCACCGGATCCAATGTATCAGCAGCCTTTAACATGGCCCTCGGAAGATGCCTGTGCGAAAGGCAGCCTTGCGCCGGGGCACAACTGCGGTGGCCTTGTGACGCAGTCCAATGGTCAGTCCCGCAGGTGTGCGCGGTGATCCGGCGCCCCAAGCAAGCCGTTACCAAGTCGGCTGCTGGTGTGGCTGTGCGGGTGCGCTTGCGTATCGAGGCCCCCTCCGACCGGGTCAGCCGACGCCTGGCCAGCGACGCTTCGAGCCACCGCCGACCGTCGGCGAATCCCCAAGCACTTGCTGCCTCCGGTGCGAAAACGGCGACTAGGCAACGTACCGCCCTGTGCTAGCCTGATGGCGCCTTCGAGGCGGGTTGGCTCACTGGGCCCGGGGAGGCCGGCGCGGACCGCACCTGCCAACGTGCAGGTCGCTGTGCCTTAGGCACTTGAGAGGGATGGGCGATTGCGAGCGTGCCAGCGAGGGTTCTTGTGCTCGCGCGGTCCTGCGGTGATCGCAAATGCTGGCGGCTGTTCGGATGCGAAGCCGATGGCGGCGCCCCAGGGTCTTGGCGAATCCGCGACACGCAAAGGAGAGGAAATGCAAGTGAAGCTGATCACACGACGGGAAGCCTTGGGAGCGGCCATGGCCGGACTTGCCGTACGCACCCGCGCCGCTTCCCCCAACGAGCAGGTTGGACTTTCCGTCATCGGCGTGGGCGGTATGGGACACGGACACGTCGAGCGCGTCCTGACGCGGGATGACGTGCGCATTGTCTCCATCTGTGACGTCGACCAAGCCAACGCCGAGCGTGCTGGGCAGACAGTGTTCAAGTCGACTTCCGAAACGCCGAAGCTAGCGGAGGACTTCCGCCGCGTATTGGAGGACAAGGAGGTCGACGCGGTGGTGGTGGCAACGCCGCACCACTGGCACGCTCCGATCGCCGTGCGCGCGATGCAAGCCGGGAAGGACGTCTACATCGAGAAGCCAGCCAGCCACGTCTTCCGGGAGGGCAGGCTCATCGTTGAGGCCGCCAAGAAGTACGGCCGAATCGTGCAGCACGGCACGCAGATGCGTTCCAGCGAGGTCACGCGCAGGGCCGACGAGCTCCTGCGGAACGGGATCATCGGTGAGATCAAGATGTCCAAGGCGTGGAATTGCCAGCGCCACACACACCGCCAGCCCACCACTGACGCGCCCGTGCCGCCAGGAGTGAACTACGACCTGTGGGTCGGGCCGGCCCGCTTCGACGGCACGTTCAACCCCAACCGCTACAACCGCAATTGGAACTGGTACCGAGCCTTCGGCAATGGGGACATCGGCGGAGACGGCCCGCACGACCTGGACCTGGCGCGTTGGGGCCTCGGCGTAAAGGTACACCCGAATCGCATCACGGCCCACGGCAGCAGGATCGACCTGGAGGGCGAGCGGGAATTTCCGGACAACATGATGGTGGCCTATCACTACGACGAGGGGAAAGTCCTGATCTACGAAGACCGCGGCTGGACGCCGTACGGCCTGCACGGCTTCGACAGCGGAAACGCCTTCTACGGAACCGACGGGTACATGATCTTCTCGAGGCGGGGCTACTTCCAGGTCTACCTGGGTAAGGAAGAGCGCAAGGGCCCGGGCATGGCTCACGGCCCGACCGGCCACCCCGACCACATGAACAACTTCCTGGACTGCGTGAAGAGCCGCGAGCAGCCAGTCGCCAACGCCGAAGTGGCGCACTTGTCGTGCGGCTTGATTCACCTTGGGGAGATTGCTTACCGGGTGGGGCGTGTGCTGCACTTCGACCCCCAGGCTGAGAAGTTCCTCGACGATCCTGACGCCGACAGACTGCTTACCAAGGACTACAGGGAACCCTGGAGGATGCCCGACCCGGTCTAGGCCAAACTCGGCACCACGGATCTTGGAATCTCGTGCAGACCGGACAGGCGCCTTTGGGCCAGTTCGTCGAACTGGCGGCAGCGCTGGCAGGATTTCGAGTGCGTCAGGCCGAATGGATAGGCCGGTTGCTGTGGGTCGGCAGGCCTAGGGCCCGCAGCGGTCGCAGCACGCTGCGCAGTCCAATGCAGATACGCAACCGGGACAGGGCTTGGTTGCTAGCGGAATGGCTGGCATCGAGAAGCTTGCGGGCGAGGGCGGCGAATGATGGAGATGGCACACAAGTTCGACACTGCCGCGCTGCAGGCAGCGTTGGTGATGGCGCTGCCGAGGTCGCGAATGTAGGCGACCTGATGGCCGAAGGCGGCTAGGTTTGTTTCGTCGGCCGGGCACATATCTGCGCCATTCTCGGAACGGATGCGGACGGCGTGCAGCACGCAGCGGCGCCATCGGCCCAGACCACAGTAAGATACCCTCCCTGCCCTTGTCGCAGCAGGTGGCGTCGAGGTGTTCAGGAAACAGCCCTGCGGCATGGCGCCGCGCCAAGCGGGAGCACGGTGCTG
>JAJDWM010000201.1 GCA_022825595.1 Bryobacterales bacterium
CTCGCGAATACCGTTACCGCTAGACGCGCCCTGACGGCGCGCCGCGACCGAGAGCACCCTGCCAATCCTATGGTAGGCGCACATTCCCGCCGACGCAATCCTTCATTGGCGGTCGGCCGATCCTATACCGACGAGCCGACGGCCCTGCGAGCGCTGCACGGCTTCGGCCGCCGCGATGCGCTCGGCGACAGTCGCCTCCATCAGTTTCTGGTCGGGTCCGTGGCATCTCTGGCACCTTGCCGCGTTCACGATCCCAGCCCCGCCACCCGGAATCCCTGGTGCCATTCGACACCAGCGGGTTAGCCACAGGGTGGCTCGCCGAATGTCACGTGATCTCTGCGTCACCGAGGGGGAAGCCGAGAACTAGGGGAAGCTCCTTCGACAACGCGTTCAGCGGGAGTGGATCTCGATGACCGCTGATACGAAGCCAGCCGTTGAGCACTAGGCCGGTCGATCACTCTCGACACTCCGTGAGGACCTCGACCGGTTCCATGTCCAGAACGGCGCACAGGCGCCGCATGCCCTGCCTTGTGCCCCGCCCGTCGAGCACGCTCGTGACCGTGGCCGGGTGCATCCGCGCGTCAGCTGCCGCTTGCTGCTTCGACAGGCCCGCCTTCCGGATCCTCAAGACCAGGGGCGCGGGATCGTAGCAGGCGGCCCAACGGCCGCGCCGGCAGGAGAGGGGGCTCTCTAGGGCAGGGACACGCTGCGCCAGCCGAGTGTTCCGCACTTGCGCACACGGTCCATTCGCAGCCAGTGGCGGATCGCGCGGGGGCTGCCCCCGGCCCTTCGCGCGGCTTCGGCTGGCCGCAGGCAGAGCGGGGCGTTCGACGGCTCCGCTGCCGTCCGCTGCGATTCCGTGTGAGGCCTCCGGTCCATCATGGGTTGATCGCCAATATACCCCTAGCGGCCCTTGGGTGCCATCCCTCGGGGTCTCCTCCGGAGAGCGGCCCGCGGCAGCCGATCCCACAGCTCCGATGTGCTCGGCCCCGACTTGAGGCCGGTTGCGATCGCTTGCAGGGTTGCCGGGGGGCAGTCAGTGCGTTCCATCCGCCTCAGGCTGTCGAACATCAAGTCTCTGTAGTCGGCCAGAACCTCCACCCAGCACCTGCAGTCGTCGTCCGGCGGGTGCTCGCACGCGGCTGCGAGCACTTTCGCGGAGGCCTGCAGCACGCGGACCAAGCGGGTCGCGGACACGTCGATCCCTTCCCTTGGGCCGCCCCACCGGGCCTCGGCGCTCCCGGGCGCCTTCCCTGCGGTCACGTCGCAAGCGCGCAACACGGGCAGCAGCGGGTCCGCCGGGAACTCCCGTTCGAGGTCCTCGCACAGTTCCGCCACCGAATGCGAGCGCTTGGGCTCCACGGCCCTGATGCTCAGCGCAGCCTTGCACAAGCGCTCGCCGGCGAGCTGGCCCTTCTCGGCCGCCGTGAGGCTCCCGCCCAGCCGAAGCCGATCAGGCAGCTCCCAGTGGTATGCAAGGCAGTTCAGGCTGGTGCACATCTCCCTGTGGCCCAAGGCCAGAAAGCGCCACGCGTCGCGTGCGTTCGCGTCCTTTCTCCCGGGAATCGGCAGCGGGTCGCCGAACAGGCAGCGGCCGCTAGCGGCAATCGCATGGGCAAGCCCGCAGACGTTCAGCCGGCTCATCGCCCGAGACCGCTCCCTCGCAACCCACTCGATGCGGGCGCCGTCGAGCTCACGCGGCAGCTCCTCCAGTGATGGGCATCCCCCCTCGTGCACGAGGGCAATGTCCCAGTCGGACTCAGGGCGGTGGTCGCCGCGGGCACGGGAACCGAAGAGGATCACGGAGACCGGAGCGGGCTGGCGTTGCGCCCAGCGCGTCACTAGATCCAGGAATTCGCCGGGGATGCTCGCCGTTTGCGTGGCGGTCGGCATCGTACCCGGCCTGCAGTACCTCGACCAGGCCTAGCGGCCCCTCGAGCCCCCTCCCCGGCCTGCCCTCTCCTGATTCCGCCGTGGAGGAGCTGCCCGCAGTCGATTCCGCAGTTCCGTCAGGCTCGGGGCTGCTTCCAGGCCGGCCCTGAGCCGCCGCAGGGTTTCCGGAGGGCAGGCGCTGGATTTCAGCCGCGCCAGCTCGTCGAAGAGCTCGGCCCTACGGGTGCTCAGTTTCTGCAGTGGGACAATGCCCTCGTCGACCCGGGAAGCGTCGCCCACGGCGCCCGACACCTCCCCGGACGCACGCAGCACGCCGACCAACCGGTCTGCAGACACGCCAATCCCCTCCCGCCGGGTGGCCCGGTCGGTGTACACGCCCACGTGGGCCGCCGGTGTCCCCCCGTCGCACTCCCGCAGCAGCGGGAGCAGCGGGCCTGCCGGGTCCGCGCGTTCGAGGTCCTCACACAGCTCTGCCACGGAATGCGAGCGGCGCGGTTCGACGCCCCTCAAGCTCAGCACGGCCTTGCAGAGCAGCTCCCCGGCCAGTGCGCTGCGCTCCGCAGCGGAAGTGTCAGAGCCCTCACGCCAGATCGAAGGCTGCCTCCAATACCTGGTGAGGCCATGCAGGCAGTCGCCCATCCTGATGTGGGCCTCGAGCAGAAGCTCCCAAGCATCGGGAATGTTCATGTCGTTCCTCTCGGG
>JAJDWM010000493.1 GCA_022825595.1 Bryobacterales bacterium
GTTCTATGTCGAAGGTGCCCGCATCCCCTACGAACTTGTGGTCAACAAGATCGACAGTGGCCTGATCGAGGGGTATCTGGCCACCCCAAAGGGCAGCGCCCGCGGGGCGTAAGGAGACTATCAGTCGATCGGAAGCGCCGAGGCGGTCAGCCTCTGCTTCGTTCCGCCGGACGGGAGCACTGAGACCGAGACGTCGTTGCCAAGCGCAAAGACGCCTTCGGCGCGTAGTTCATAGGCACCGTGGACTGCCTCTAGGACCTTGGCCGCGAGCGTCCTCGGCTCGAGGCCAAGGCGCTTTGCTGCAAACGCTGCGCCACCCGTGCTGAGGGCAAGACGCCGCAGGTGGCCGCGGGCCGCCGTGCGGACGAACACGGTGTAGATCGACACCGTGCGATCCCTTGCGGCCTGCAGCACCTCTGCCTCGCGAGTGCGGCTGGCGGCAGTGGCCCCACCAGAGAGGACGATGATCGCCCTACGGTTGGAGCCCGTGTCGAATGCGCCGTCGATCACCGCGTAGAGTGCATCGTTCAGCCGTGGCAGGTTACCGTACTCGATTCCTTCGATCGCCCGGTACAGTCGCTGCTTGTCGGACGTGAAGTCTTGCAGCAGGGTGGCGCCCTCGTCGAACTGGGCTACCGCCATTTGCTGGCCGTCGGCGAGTGCGGCCACCAGCCCTTCGGCGGTCGGGCGGGCCAGATCTCCCACGATGCTGGAGTCGACGAGGGCGAGGATGTCCACCGGTGTGTCGGGATGAACCGCGGAGAGGACCCGCAGATCCGTCTTGCCGTCCCGGATCTGGAAGCGCTCCGCCCGGAGTCCGGTCACGGTGTCTCCCGCGCGCTCGTCGAACACGGTCGAGACGATTCTGGCCTCTTGGGCGGCCGCGCCCGCTGCGCCAAGGATCACGGCAAGCGAGACTCGAGCCGCCGGATTAGCGTACCGTGCCACTGCCCGCATCCTAGCAGCGATCGCTCCCGCACGAGGTGGGAGCCTCCACGCCAGAGTGGCCCTGGTGCTGGTCGGCCGCATGGTCCTTGACCGGAATTTCATTGAGAAGCTGCGACGCGCCCGGGTGGAGGCGGAACCCACATTCCCTGCGCGGCACTGCAATTCACCCAATCCGCGGACACCAGCGACGATGGACTGTACGGGTGCGCGTACTCGGACGCAGTCCAGCTGCAGTGCACACGCCTCGCCTTATAGCCCCGCACAGCCGCTCGTGGCGCGCTTGCCTTCGCCGCAAACTGTTCGGATCTGGGTGTGTTGCGATCGGGCATTACTGAATCTGAGTGGCCAAGTCCCACATGAAATCTGGACTGGAACTAGGGTGCACCATCCGGTGGCTGGTACGAGCTGAGGACTAGGGCGACCGGGGCCAATGCACGCGGACCACCAATCGGTGTCCGCCACTCGCCGTGTAGGGTGCGTGGGAGTGGCTTCGAGGGCGAGGCAGACGAGTACCTAGCCGCCCTGAACCGGCGCGGGACCACAGATGCCGTACGGCTGCGAGTCTCCGCAAAGGTTCGGATTCGGCATCGTGAAGATTAGACCGGCGGGGATGGCCTCGCCCGGCTCTTCGTTGCCATCGATACAGGCGCTGCGGGAGTCCGCCTCAGCCAGATCGTCGGGCAGCCTAACGCCCCCTCAAGAGAGGCGTCGCAGCGGAGATCCGCGGCCAGCCGCCGACCCTGCATCTTCAAAAGTGATACCGCACTCCGATCTGCGCCTGCAGCGGACCCGTGCCGTAGACTTGCTGGTTGTTGCGGTCGTATGCGCCGCTCGCATCGCGCAGGCGCTGGAACGAGGCCGCCGGGCCGATCACTGCGCCGGTCGCCAGGTCCAGCCCCGGACCGTATATCGAGTTGAAGCTACCGTACTCGACGTTTGCCGCGTTGAAGGCATTGAACAGTTCGAGCGACAGTTCCATGCGCGACCGCTCCGAGAAGCGAAACTCGCGCAAAATGCGCATGTCCCAGTTGCTCATGCCGCGGTTTCGGAAGGAGTTTCGGGCGAAGTACGTTCCGGGCGATTCCAGCGCCCGGTCATGGGCGATCTGATCCCCGTTCAGGTCCTGTCCCGCGAACGGATTCAGCGGCGGCGCACTGGTGGCGCGGACGATCGCCGACCAAGTGAAGCCCAGTGGCAGCGCGACGGTGGCATGAGCCGTCAGCTGGTGGCGCATGTCCAAGCTGCCAGGGCCCCAAGCATACTCGGGACGGCCATTGTCGGTGTAGCGCGGCTCCCAGAAATAGCCATCGTTGACATCGCTCGTAAGCGCCCTGGCATAGGTGTAGTGGGTCGCGAACAACAGGCGCTTGCCCCTGTATTTCCAGTTCGCCGTCATGCCGTCGTAGTTGGCCCGCCCGATGGATTCAATGACCCCCAGCGTGCCAACTTCGGGGGCGGGCCTGTTGGAAGTGTCGTAGAACGGTATCTGGGCCGGATCGTCGGGGCGCACAACGGCCGGCATCAGGTTGTAGTTCCTCATGCCATGCAGGCGGCTCACGCGGTGGCGCATCCACTGCAGGCCAACGACCGAAGCATCTGTCAACTCGTACTCAAAGGCGAGCGTGTACTTGATCGATCGAGGGTTGCGGAAATCCGGGCTCACCGTCTGCGGGTTTGCCCCGGCATACCTGTCACCATCGAGCACGCGGGCGATTTCGTCCGGGGAGAACACAGGCAATTCGGCCAGCGGATACTGGTTCAGGTCGATCCCGGCACTCAGGAACTGCTGGTAAACCGTGGCGTGCTTGGTCGGCAGCGCGACCGGGAGGTTGAAAGCCGGCTCGCGAAACGCCTTCGTCGACGCGTTGAAGAAGACCGGCGGCGTGATTGCATGGAATATGCCCGCGCTGCCCCGAAGCACGAACCTGCGTGACAGGCCCTGATTGCTGTAGGCGAAGCCTAGGCGGGGCATCCACTGGCCCAAGTCGTCGGGGAGCGAGCCTGGCGAGACGGCTCCGAACGAGAGTCTAGGCCGGCTCACGCGCTGGATCAGCAAGTCGTTGCCGACTTCGGGGGTCTGATTGAATTGCCCCGCCCAGCGAAACCCCATGTCCAGGGTCAGGCCCGGAGCCGCCCGCCAGGAGTCTTGGAAATAGAGGGCGGCGTGTCCTAAGCGCTGCTGCCCCAGGGTGTTGCCGACTTGGCGCAGGAAGATGCCGGGCGCGTCGAAACGGTTCGGGATGGCCCCTCCGGGCGTCAAGATGTCCAGCACTTCGTCTGGGTCTGAGCTGAAGGGCGTGAAGAAGCCGAACTGGGCAAAGCCAAACTGGTCATCGATCCAGACGCGATCGATCTCGCCGCCGAATTTGAGGCCGTGCGCTCCGCGGTGGACCATCAGGCTGTTGGTCAGCTTTGGGCGGATATCGGATTGAGTCGTGGGCAGGATGAAAGAGCTTCCGAATTCACCGATGACCGTGGATATCAGCGGGTCTTCCCCGTTGGGCAGGCGCGGTCGCGCTTCACGCGTGATCGTGAACCGCAGTTGATTGACCACACTTGGCGACAACAGGCTGGTTAACTGCGACGTGAAGAAGTGGATGGAGTCCTGCTCCGTCCCGTTGGAGCTAAGCGCCGTGGTGGTCCTAGCTTGCACGGGGCCTTCGTTGGTCGCGGCGTTCCTCCCGTCGGCATTGCTGAAGTTGTAGCGGACCATGAACTTGCCGCCGCCTGAGAAGTGGTAGTCCAGCCGCGGCGTGAGCGCTAACGCATCGTTCGTGCTCTCGAACCCGGTTTCAAGGCTCTTGTAGTAGTCGTACGCTTCCGGCCCTCGCTCCCGGTCAGCGGAGGCCAGCAGGGGGAATTCGACGTATCGCGGGCTCACGCTGGCCTGGCGTTCGATGGCAAAGAACCAAAACGCTCTGTCGGACTGGATCGGGCCTCCCAGCGAGCCTCCGAACTGCTGGAGCTTTTCCAGCACCTTGGCCCCGAACGGATCGGCGCGACCAAGCCGCGGATGGCGGATCTGGTAGAACGCGTCGCCATGCAGCTCGCTGCCCCCGGACTTGGTCGAGACGTTGACTACGCCCGAAATCGTACGCCCGTACTCAGCCGTGAAGCCGGACGTAACCGCTTGAAACTCCTGCACGGCGCTCTGCGGGACGGTGATGACCTTGCTGGCCCGCTCCCCGCCCTGGATGCCGCCGAAGAAGGACTGGTTATAGTCGGAGCCATCGACCATCACGTTGGTGTAAATCCCTCGCATAGCCGCGAAGGACAACTGGCCGGTGGCTCGCGAGACTTGCACGCTCGGCGTCAGCAGGGCGAAGTCGTGAAACCTGCGCCCATTGATCGGCAGCTCGT
>JAJDWM010000091.1 GCA_022825595.1 Bryobacterales bacterium
CGATGTAGTGCAGGGCCAGGGCCTCCGGAAAGAGGGGCTCCCTCGGCGAGCCGAACTCGAGCTTGCCGTGGTGGCTCAGGACCATGTGCAGAAGCAGCACCTTCAGGCGCGGGGGGAAGCCCTCAATCTCGTCGCACTTGCGCTCGATCCACGAGCTGCCCATCGCGATGTGCCCCAGCAGACGCCCCTCGTCGGTGTACTCAATGGTCCGCTCAACCGAGATCTCGAAGATCTTCCCGAAGTCGTGCAGCAGCACTCCGGACGCCAGCAGGTCATTGTCGATCTGCTGGTAGTGCGAAGCCACGAGTTTGGCCATTCTCAGGCAGCTCACGACGTGTTCCAGCAGGCCACCAACCTTGGCGTGATGCATTCCGCTGGCGGCGGCAGCGCGCTGGAAGCGGGCCCTGATGTCGGGGTCTTGGAATATCCCCTCCATGAGGCGCTTGAGGTGCGGATCCCGGAATTCCGCGATCGCGTCCAGCAACTCTGCGTACATTTCCGGGATGTTGCGGTCCGTGCACGGAAGGAAGTCCCCTACGTCCAAGTGTGCCGGCCCGACCCGGCGCAACCTGTGGACAGAGATCTGAAGCTGGCCGTTGTACTCGTGGATGCGGCCCTTGACCCGTACGAAGTCCTTCTCTTCAAACGCCTCTGCGATCGCCTCAGCGTTGTCCCACAACCGGGCGTCCAGCCAGCCCGTGCGGTCGCCCAGCCGCATCGCCAAGTAGGCCCCGCCGGCCTTCTTCTTGCGCAGATCCTTTCGCTGCACTTGGAGCAGGGTCTCGAATTTGGTCGGGGCGCCGGGCTTAGTCAGGTCGCTGACGTACACCTCCTTGGTCACGAGGCATCGCCCCCCACTAGTGGCCCGTCGTCCGTGTCCGCCGCGTCGTCTTCAAGGTCAACCTTGCTCTTCGGAAGCGGGACGACCCAGAGCAGGCGTTTGCGGCGGCGGGTCCTGATCACCTCTTCGCGCGTCGTGGTTTGGGGCGCCAGCCGCGAAGGGTCGCTCCAGGCCGTGTTCATGCCCTCGACCGCTCCCGAATCCCGATATCCCGGCCGGATTTCGATGTACGACTCCATGCGCAGCTCGCTGAGGTAGTTTCGAATCTCGGGCTGGAAGCGCGGCCCGCTGATCGTGGCGCGGATCTCCTCCTGCACCTCTTCGAGCTGTGCCAGCCCCTCCGTAAAGTTCTGGTCGACTCGCAGTATGAGCAGGCCGTTAGGGACGTCGAGGATATCTGTGATGTGACCCTGCCCCTTGTCGAACACCGCAGTCTCGATCTCTTCGCGAAGCATCCCTCGTCGGTAGATGCCGATATCTCCCCCCAGATCCTTCGTTGCGATGTCGTCGGAGAACCTACGCGCCATTTCGGCGAACGGCTCGCCACGCTGCACCCGCCCGTGGACTTCTTCGCCCCGCTTCCGGAGGTCCTCCTCCGATTCCGTCTCCTTGGGCGCCACCAAGATCTGGCTCAGGCGAACACCTTCGGATCGCACAAACTCGTCCTTGTGCTCCTCGTAGAACTCCTCAATCTCGTCCCTTGTGACGACAACTCGCCGGGAGACTTCTTGGCCCAGCACCGCCTGGGAGAGAAAGTTCTCCCGCATCCGATCCATAAGGTCTTCGGCCGGCTCTCCGGTGCGTTCGAGCACCCATGCCTCGAACTCGTCCGTGGTCGGGATGCCGTTGCGATCCATGATGTCGTCCCGCTGCTGAAGGACCTGGGCCTCGACACTGATTCCAAGCTCCTCGCCCTTTTGCACCAGCAGGCGCTGGTCGATCATGTCTCGCAGCACCCCTGTCTCGCGGTTCTCTAGCTCCCGGGTGCGGTCCTCGGCCGACATGCCCGGGTTCGAGTCAAGTTCGTTGCGGATTTGGCCAACAGTGCGCTCGTACTCCGATCGCAGGATGATCGCGGCGTTGACCTTGGCAATGATCTCCTCAAGGATCATCAGTTCCGCTTGCAGCGCGGAGGCCATCGCGAAGCAGAGGACGGGAACGAGTCTGGAGGGTCGCATCGGTTTCATCGTCCATCTTCGCATGCACTTCCCATACGGTTTCGCGGTGGTCTGGACTGGAGCGGGACAAGCGGCGACTGGCGGAATGAGCGTGCGGATCACCCGGGTCTGGGGAAGCGCTCTCCCAGGACTATGCGAGTGCACCCTTTCTGAGGGCCTCGATTGCGGGCCGCAGGGCGGGCTTGGTCAGCTGTCGAGGGTCTTGCGCAGTAGCTGGTTGACGAGTCTAGGGTTTGCCTGCCCCCGAGTTGCACGCATGACCTGTCCAACGAAGTAGCCCAGGACGCCCTTCTTTCCGCCTTGGTACTGCGCCACCTGCTTCGGCGACCGTTCCAATACCTCGTGGATGATGCTGTCCAGAGCACTGGCGTCGCTGATCTGCCTGAGACCCTCTTCCTCGACGATCTCCGCGGCGCTGCGGCCGGACTCGAACATCTTGGCAAACACGGCCTTCGCCAGCTTTCCGGAGAGCGTGCCCTTGTCCACCAGCGAGAGAAGTTCTCCGAGGCGCTCGGGGCTGACCGGGGAATCCTCGATGCTTCGGCCCGAGGCGTTCAGGGCTCCCATCAGTTCTCCCTGGACCCAGTTGGCGGCCGCCTTCGGATTGCCCGACGCCTTGGCCGTTCGCTCAAAGTACCCCGCCGTCGGCGCGGTGAGGGTAAGCACACGGGCGTCGTAGGCCGACAGCCCATATTGGGATGTGAAACGTGCGCGCATGGACGACGGCAGCTCAGGCATCGCTTCCCGAATCTGCCTCAGGCGGTCGCCCGAGACTATCAGCGGAGGGAGGTCCGGCTCTGGGAAGTAGCGGTAGTCATGCGAGTCCTCCTTGCCGCGCATGCTGGAGGTCACTCCCGTGGCGGTGTTGAACAGGCGTGTTTCCTGGACCACCGTTCCCCCACCGGTGACCACTGCCGCTTGGCGAGCGATCTCGTACTGGATCGCCTGCTTCACGAAGCGGAACGAGTTGAGGTTCTTTATCTCGCAGCGCGTCCCGAATGTGTCGCTGCCTCTGGGACGCACGGAGACGTTCGCGTCGCAGCGCAGCTGGCCCTTCTCCATGTCGCAGTCGGAGGCGCCCGCGAACTGTATCACCAGCTTGAGCTCGTTCAGGTAAGCCACTGCTTCTTCGGCGTTCCGCAGGTCCGGCTCGCTGACGATCTCGCACAAGGGGGCGCCTGCGCGGTTCAGGTCTACATAGCTATAGCGGTTCGAGTCTGAGAACCCGTCATGGATCGTCTTGCCGGCGTCTTCCTCCATGTGGAGGCGAGTGATCCCGATGCGCTTCGCCCCCGACCCTGTCTGGATGTCGAGCCAGCCGTGCTCGGCCAGCGGGTGGTCGTACTGCGAGATCTGGTATCCCTTGGGCAGGTCGGGATAGAAGTAGTTCTTGCGTGCGAACTGCGAGAACCGGTTGACCTTGCAGTTGATGGCAAGCGCTGCCCGCACGGCCAGCGAAACAGCCCGCTGATTCAGGACGGGCAGCGCTCCGGGCAGCCCCAGCACGACGGGATCCGTCTGCGTATTCGGCGACCTGCCGAACCGATGAGTAGAGTGCGAGAAAATCTTGGTCCTCGTCTTCAGCTGAACGTGGACCTCGAGCCCTATGACGGGCTCGAACTTTGCCACCGTGTCCTTATCGGCAAGCTCCGGGCCGGCAAGGAGCATACGTGGAAATCCGGCCGGCACTGAGCCGGAGGTCCGAAATTATATCAGGACCACTGCGCGCCGGGTGCGGCGCCGCAGCGACGGACACTCTGGCATTCGATCTCCGGGCGTGGCGCAGCACCGCGTTCCAGCCTGCCTGCCCTCCGCGGCTGGGCCTTGCTGCACAATGAATGGGACATGTTCACTTGGGTCTGCTCCAACTGCGGAGGAAGCGTGGATGTCGCCGCAGACACCTGTCCCCACTGCTCGACTCCGGCCATGGAAAATGAGGACGAGGCCGCAAGTCTGGAGCCAGAGGCTGTAGAGGCACCGGAGGCTGCGCAGGCCGAACCCATCGACGCGAGCGCCGGCCTAGACGTCGAGACCGAAACGCCGGACGAATGGGATGTAAGTGCAGAGGAGCCGCTGACGCCGCCCGACGCCAGCCCCCCGGCTCTTGCCATCAGCCCACGGCAGCTGGGTCTGTTCGCGGTGGCACTCGTTGTGGCTGTCCTGGTGGCAGTCTGGCTCGCTGGCGGGGGAGGCCTGCCCGGGCTGCGCCTTGAGGATCCGCCCGAAGCCATGGAGGCCCCGGTTGAGGCCTTTGCAATCGGAGTCAGCGGCCCCGTCGAGGTCTCAGCCATTCGCCCGTACTATGACGAGAACTTCCAGACGCACGTGCGGGCGTTTGTCGCGAACCACTCCAAGGAGCCGCAGTCGGTGGCGTTTTCCGTACTGTTGCGCGTCGGCGAAGCGGGTCGACAGGCTCCGCCGCTGGCAACATTCGAGGTAGTGCTGCCCGAGCCCCTGCCGCCTAACGGCGGCCAGGAGGTGGACATCCCGCTGGCGGCCATGGGCAGCCTGCAGTCGATGCCGCCGTGGGAACGGCTGCGAGTTGATCTCGAGCCACTCTGATACCTTGTTCTGGCGGGAAGGATTGGAGCCGTCCTCTCGGCACAAACCCCGCATTCCATCGCGATTAGCACCGCCGGGCCTGCACCGGCGAGTCCCTTGGAGGAGCCCATGGCCAGTCTGGTCCAAACCAGCGTAGAAGCCGGTGTCGGCGTGATCACCGTCGACAACCCCCCAGTAAATGCACTCAGCCCCGGCGTACCGGAGGGCATTCTCGCCGGTGTGGAAGCCTTAGTGTCCGACGAGGGTGTCCGGGCGATTGTGCTGATCGGAGCCGGGCGGACGTTCATTGCCGGCGCAGACATCAAGGAGTTCGGCAAGATCACGTCCGGGCAGAAGCGGCGCGGCCCCGGGCTGATCGCCGTGGTCCACGCCCTCGAAGACTCCCCCAAGCCCACCGTGGCCGCCATCCACGGCTTCGCTTTCGGTGGTGGGCTGGAGGCGGCACAGGGCTGCCACTACCGGATCGCCCTGGAGTCCGCCCGGGTCGGCCAGCCGGAGGTCAAGCTCGGGATCATCCCAGGAGCTCAGGGCACGCAGCGGCTGCCTCGCCTTGCAGGCCTGGCGAAAGCGCTTGAGATTTGCGCGCTGGGAAACCCGGTTTCCGCAGCTGAAGCACACCGATTCGGAATCCTAGACGCGGTCGTTCCCGGAGCCGGGCACGATGACCTGCGCGTAGGGGCGGTGCGGTTCGCGGCCGAGGTGGCCGCCTCGAAGGAGACCCACGAGAAGGTCCGCGAGCGCGAAGGCAAGCTCTGCAGTCCCGACGAGTGCCGGCAACTGTGCGAGGCCGCAGCGGCCAAGGTGCAAAAGGTGCGGCGCGGCCATGCGGCTCCGCTGCGGGCCATCGAGGCCGTCGGATGCTCGGTGACCCTGCCCTTCGCGGAAGGCGTCAAGCGCGAGTCCGAGATATTCCAAGAGTGCCTGTTCTCGACGCAATCGAAGGCCCTGATCCATCTGTTCTTCGCGGAGCGCCAGGCCCGTAAGATCCCTGACGTGCCCAAGGACACGCCGGTTCGCCCGATCCGCGCCGCAGCCGTGCTGGGCGCCGGAACAATGGGCGGCGGCATTGCGATGTGCTACGCGAACGCGGGCATCCCCGTGCGGCTGAAGGAGGTTACGCAGGAGGCCTTGCAGCGGGGCATGGCGACGATCCGCAAGAACTACGAGCGGTCCGCCAAGCGAGGCCGGTTCACGGCCGAGCAGGTCCGTGAGCGCCTCAGCCTGATCACACCGCAGACGACTTGGGACGGCTTCGGGGACGCCGACATCGTGGTCGAGGCCGTCTTCGAGAACATGGCTCTGAAGAAGGACGTCTTCCGGGAGATTGACGCGATCGCCCGCAAGGGGGCTGTGCTCGCCACCAACACGTCCACGTTGGACGTCGACGAGATCGCACAGGCGACCAGCCGTCCGGAAGACGTCATCGGTCACCACTTCTTCAGCCCGGCGAATGTCATGCGCCTGCTGGAGATCGTGCGAGGCAAGCGAACCGCGAAAGACGTCGTCGCCACTTCGATGATGCTCGCCAAGACCCTCCGCAAGGTCGGCGTGCTGGTCGGCAATTGCCACGGGTTCGTGGGGAACCGCATGTTCCACCCCTACCGGCGAGAGGCGCAGTTCTTGGCGGAAGAGGGGGCCCGTCCGGCGGACATCGACCGCGTGCTCTATGAATTCGGAGCGGCGATGGGCCCGCTGGCGGTCGGAGACCTGGCCGGCTTGGACATCGGCATGCGCGTCCGTAAGGAGGCGCCTCACCTTTACCCGCCTGGTGTCCGGCGGCCCCTGGCGGAGGACGCCCTTTGCGAACTGGGCCGCTACGGCCAGAAGACCAAGAAGGGCTGGTACACCTACGGCGACGACCGCAGTCGGCACGAGGACCCAGCAGTGGATGCGCTCTTGCTGGAAATCTCGGCTGCCAACGGCATTGAGCGGCGCAGCATATCTGACGACGAGATCCTGCAACGGACCGTCTACGCGTTGGTCAACGAGGGCGCGCGGATCTTGGAGGAGGGGATGGCGCTGCGCTCGTCTG
>JAJDWM010000422.1 GCA_022825595.1 Bryobacterales bacterium
ATCGAGAGCATTGAGATCCACGACGCATGAGTTAGCAGGCTGCGGCCGGCATTCCGGGCGCGCATTCCGCCCGTTGGCGACGGGCCCGGCAAACGCTCCCCTGAGCAGGCCGCTGGGCTGAGGAGGTCCTTGTGTCAATCACCTTTCCGCTAGACCCCACGAGGCTGCTCGGTCTCGCGGCACTCTTTGCGACGCCGCTCTGGCCCGAACCGCTGCTGTGGTACGAGAAGCCGGCCGAGGAGTGGGTTGAGGCCCTTCCCGTGGGCAACGGACGCCTCGGGGGCATGGTCTTCGGTCGGGTCTCCGACGAGCGGATTCAGCTGAATGAGGACACCGTTTGGGCCGGGGCTCCTCAGGACAGAGACAGGCCCGGTGCGTTCCGGCACTTACCCGAGATCCGTCGGATGCTCTTCGATGGGGAGTACGTTGCGGCCGAGCAAATGATCGAGGAGTCGATCATGGGCGAGCGAGTCTTCCCAAAGGGCTACCAGACACTTGGTGATCTGTGGCTCGAGACGCCTGCTCGCGCCCGTGTGGGCGCTTACCAACGCCAGCTTGATCTCAGCACGGGCATTGCCCGAACCGAGTGGAGCGACGGTACGGCCACGATCATCCGCGACGTATTCTCCAGCGCTCCGCACGGTGTGCTCGCCGTGCGCATCGAAGCGGACCGTCCCGGGGCGGTCACTACGACCGTACGCTTGGACCGCCCCGTCGACGCGGTCACCTCGGTGGAGGGCGGGGACCTGCTGCTGCGGGGCCGGGCTGGCCACGGCGGCGAGCGTCTGGGCGTACGCTTCGAGGCGCGGTTGAGGGCCATTGTCGACGGAGGCTCCGTGCGGACTGATGCTGGATCCGTAGCGATAGAGGGCGCCGATTCCGCGACCCTGCTCCTCGCAGCAGCTACGGACTATCGCGGAGGAGACCCTGC
Source organism: Bryobacterales bacterium (assembly GCA_022825595.1). GTDB lineage: Bacteria > Acidobacteriota > Terriglobia > Bryobacterales > UBA6623 > VXMF01. The sequence goes on from JAJDWM010000422.1 coordinate 932, forward strand.
CAGAGAGACAGCGCGCGTCTTGGACTCGGCCGCGGCCTTGGGCTACGCAGCCCTGCGGGAAGCTCACTCTAGGGATCACAGCGCAATCTTCAAGCGCGTGTCGCTCGATTTGGGTGGCCACGGCGAGCGCAGCCTGCCGACGGACGAGCGACTCGAGCGGGTACGTATGGGCAGGAGCGATCCCGACCTCGCGGCGACGTACTTCCAGTACGGGCGCTACCTTCTGATGGGCTCGTCCCGCCCTGAAACGATGCCGGCGAACCTACAGGGCATCTGGAACGACAAGATCGCACCGCCTTGGAACTCTGACTACCACATCAACATCAACGTCCAGATGAACTACTGGCCAGCGGACGTCACAAACCTCTCCGAGATGCAGGAGCCCCTGTGGGACTTGCTCGACAACCTGCGGGTCCGTGGCCGCAAGACCGCACGCGAGCACTACAACGCCCGGGGCTTCGTCGCGCACCACACCACCGACGCTTGGTGGTGGACAAGCCCGATTGGTCGCGCACAGTACGGAATGTGGCCGACGGGGGCCGCTTGGACGTCCCGGCACCTGTGGGAGGCGTACCTCTTCAGCCAAGACCGCGAGTTCCTTCGCCAGAGGGCATTCCCGGTTCTCCGGGAAGCCGCGGAATTCTTCCTCGACTGGCTCGTCGAGGACCCGCGCACCGGAGAGTTGGTCAGCGGGCCGTCCACGTCTCCCGAGAACGTGTTCCTGACCCGCGAGGGGGAACGGGCCAGGATCACGATGGGCCCGGCCATGGACCAGCAGATTGTCTGGGACCTGTTCTCGAACGTTCTGGCGGCCGCGCGCGACCTGGGCATCTCGGACGACTTCACCGAAGAAGTCCGGACAAAGCTGGCCAAGCTTGCCGGGCCCCAGGTCGGCCGTGACGGGCGCCTGATGGAATGGCGAGCCGAGTTCGACGAGGCGGACCCGGGGCATCGCCACATCTCCCATGCGTTCGGGCTGCACCCCGGTGCGCAGTTCACGCTTCGGGGCACGCCCGACCTGGCGGCTGCAGTGCGCAAGTCGATCGAGCACCGCCTCGCCAACGGTGGAGGCCATACCGGGTGGAGCCGTGCGTGGCTCATCAACCTGTGGGCCCGGCTTGAGGACGCGGCGAATGCCCACGAGAACTTGCGCGCGCTGCTTGCGAAGTCAACTCTCGTCAACCTCTTCGACACCCATCCTCCTTTCCAGATCGACGGGAACTTCGGCGGCACGGCCGCCGTTGCCGAGATGCTGCTGCAGTCGCACGCCGGTGAGGTTCACCTGCTGCCAGCGCTCCCGGCCGCTTGGGCCCAAGGATCGGTCGAGGGGCTGAAGGCCCGCGGTGGTTTCGAGGTCTCCATGGAGTGGGGTCAGGGAAGACTTCTCAGTGCCACAATCCTGTCGCGGGCAGGGAACGAGTGCCGGGTCCGGATCGCTGGTGGCGAAGAGGTCCAAACGGTCCAGACTGTTCCCGGACGCCTCTACACATTGGACGATCTGGGATTCGCTCCTCTCGAGTAACAGTCCGATTCACAAGAAGCCGGATCCGGTCCGGCCCGCGCCATGCGGGATCAGGCCCGAGGGTCCAATCCGCCCTCCGAATCTCGCGGCGAGCCTCGGATTCACATGTTCGCGAGTGTGTTCTACGCTATAGTTGCCCCGGCTTCGGCGCAGAGAGGTCCGTCCGGAGGCACCGAGATGAGAGGAAGGTTGACTTGTGGAAGAGGGCCTTGAGTACTTTCGCGGAATCCTGCCGGCCATGCAGGTACCGTTCCGTGACGATTATTCGATAGACGGACGGGAATTGCGCCGCTTTTCCGCCTGGCTCGCCGACCACCCAGGCATCGGCGGACTAGTGACCAACGGCCACACCGGCGAAGTGTTCGCCCTGAGTCCGAGGGAACGGCGAGAGGTTACGGGCATCGTCGCTGACGAGGTGCGCGGCAGAGTTCCGGTGGTTTCCGGAATCTGCTGCGAGTCCATTGCCGAGAGCGTGGAGCATGCGATTGCGGCACAGGAAGCAGGAGCCACGGGACTGCTAGTCATGCCTCCCCACTACTGGCTCCGTTTCGGCATGCGCGACCAGAACGTGATCGACCATTTCTTGGCGATCTCGGCGGCCGTGAAGATCAGTCTGATAGTGCACGTATATCCGGCTTGGACCAAGGCCAGCTACTCGTCGGCCCTTCTGGCCGAGTTGGCCCGATTGCCAAGAGTCACCACATTCAAGGTCGGCACTAGGGAGATGTCCAAGTACGACCGGGACATTCGGGCGATCCGCAGAGCGAATCCGCGCTGCACGATATTGACCTGCCACGACGAGTATGTTCTGGCGTCGATGGTGCAGGGCGTGGATGGAGCCTTGGTGGGCTTCGCTTCATTCATTCCTGAACTGTTGGTCGAACTCTATGCCGCGGTGTGCGAGGGAGACCTCAAACGAGCCCGTGGAGTGCAGGCAAGGATAAACATCCTCAAGGAAGCCGTGTACGCGAGCGATGAGCCGTCGAGCGATGCCCACGCTCGAATGAAGTCTGCGATGGTCTACGCAGGCCGCTTCAAGTCGGCATTGACTCGCCCGCCCACCCGCGAGCCGAGCCCAGAACAGCTCGACCGAATCCGCCGTGCGGTGGAAGATGCACGCCTGCTGGGCCCTGTGGCCCTGCCGCTCTCGCAAGGTGCTCTCGCCACTGCATAGGCGCCACGACTGCAAGGCCAGTTCTGACAATGTCGTTCCCTAGAACAGTTACCGCGTCGGCGATGGCCGCAGCATTGGTCCTGAGCACCTCGGCCTGCCGCCCGGACGAGGCATCCGTCATCTCGATCGGAGCCATGCCTCCCGGGACATCGTGGTATGTGTTCGGCGCGACGCTGGCCACCCTGTTGGAGGACTCGTTGCCGGACGGCATGCGCGTGGAGGTTGTCGCGCGAGGCGGCGGGATCGGAAATCCGATTCTCGTCGACAGGGGTGAGCAATCCATCGCGTTGTCGCAGGCTGCCACCGCGACTTGGGCATTCAACGGCGATCCCGTGGCCTACGGTGGCCGCAAACATCAGAACATCCGCGCGCTGGTCGGCGGTCTGAACCGGGTCTGGATGGTGGCAATGTTCACAGAGGCCTATTTGGCCCGGACAGGCCACCGAACCCTCGGAGAGTCACTGCGATCGGACGATGCGCCGCGGATTGTGATGAAGCCGCAAGGAAGCACAGTACCGGTGGTAGCCGAGATCCTGTTCGATGCCCTCGGCACGAGTTCCGAAGATGTGCGCGCCAGAGGCGGAGACATCATTCAGGTGAGCGCCAACCAGATTCCGGCGATCCTCAGGGACGGACGAGCGGATCTGTACCTAGAGACAGCAATCCGGGGTCACCCGACACTGACCGAGGTAACAACGACCACGCCGATGTCGTTCGTCGACTTCCCGCAGGAGGCGATTGAACGCCTTGCGGGACCGGGGATTACCAGAGTGCCGATGCCGGCCTGGTTCAAGGGTCAGGCGAAGCCCATTGATTCAGTGGACATGGGCACAGTGCTGATTACGCATACCGGGCTCTCCCCAGACTTGGCCTACGTCATCACCAAGACAATCTGCGAGAACACCGAGGTGATGGCAGCGGCGCACCGTGCGTGGGCGGACTTTGTGCCCGAGCAGGGGGGGCTCCTAGAGAAGACTGGCGTGCCGCTGCACCCGGGCGCGGAACGATACTTCAGGGAACGGGGATGGCTCTAGCCGGAGCCAGTTCGACCGTCCAAGACCGTGAAGAGGGCTCGCACAACACAGTTCGGCCCATTCTTCGCCTAGTACTGGGGATTGGATGGATTGCCTTCCAGGTCGATGTCCTCTTCCAGCCCCAAGCGCCAATGCTGGAGCGCGCAGTTCACCTGACGCTTGCTGCCACGATCCTGTTCCTGTGGTTTCCCGCCCGTTCTGAGCGCTTCGGGCAACTCTCGGGCGTACTCGACGTGCTCGTACTCTCTTCCGCTCTGGGGGTGGGCGCCTACTACGCACTCTCGGCCCGGCGGTTGGCCGAACGGATGGAGGGAGTGGACCCAGTCTTTGCCGTCGACATCCTTGTTGGCATCCTCTTGGTGGCGTTGTTGCTGGAGGCGGTGCGCCGCGTGGTCGGATGGTCGCTGGTGACAGTGCTGGTGGCCTTCCTCGCCTACGCTTCCGTTGGGCAGTGGGCTCCAGGCTGGCTGCGGTTCTCAGGTTTCGGCCTGCAGGAGGCCATCGAGATCTTGTCGATGTCCCTCAATGGGATTCTCGGCATCACCACGGCCACCTCCGTGCAATTCGTCTTCTACTTCATCCTTTTCGGGGCAATCTACGCTGCGATTGGTGGCGGTCAGCTGATCATCGACGCTGGATTGAGATTCACGGGAGCGAGAGCCGGAGGGGCCGCGCAAGCGGCCGTCGTCTCCAGCAGCTTGATGGGCAGCATCACTGGGAGCGCCGTGGCGAACGTGTCGGGCACTGGCGTGTTCACCATTCCCCTTATGCGCCGGGCTGGGCACTCGCCGGAATCTGCTGGCGCGATAGAGGCCGTGGCCTCGACGGGTGGGCAACTGATGCCCCCCGTAATGGGAGCAGCCGCGTTTGTGATGGCCGAGATGCTCCAGGTCGAGTACGGGCGCATCGCCTTGGCGGCGCTGATACCTGCGTTGGCGTTCTACGTCGCCGTATTTGCCTCCGTGGACTTGGGGGCGAGGAAGTCCGGGATTGCGGCGTCAGTCGACGAGGTCCCGCAGGGACGCGAGTCGATCATGAAGCGCGCGTACCTGCTCATTCCTCCGGTCGTGTTGGTCGGCATGCTCGCCTCTGGATACTCAGCGACGTATGCGGCCGTGATCGCCAGCCTGAGTTGCCTCATCGTGTGCAACTTTCGCAAGCAGTCGCGATTGAGCTGGAAGATGCTGGTCAGCCTCGCGGAGAATGCCACGCGGCAGGCCAGCCAAGTGGCCGTGCCCATTGCGGCAATCGGCATCATCATCGCGGTGGCGATCCAGTCGAACCTAGCGCTGAAGTTCAGCTCTGAACTGATGGCCGCCAGCGGCGGAACCACGCTGGGAGCGCTTGGCCTGATCATTGTGGGATGCCTCGTGATGGGGATGGGCCTGCCCACGGTGGCCGCCTATATCATCGGCGCGATCCTTTTCGCCCCTGCCCTGATCAGACTCGGAATCCCGGAGATGTCGGCGCACTTCTTCGTGATGTACTACTGTGTGCTCTCGATGGTCACTCCACCGGTCGCTTTGGCGTCCTACACCGCCGCCGGGATCGCCGGAGGCGGAACGCTCCGCACGAGCATCTACGCGTTCCGTCTGAGCCTCGTGTCCTTCCTGATCCCGGTTGCGCTCGCCTTCGATCCCGTGCTTCTCGGCGAAGGCAGCTTGGCTTGGGTGACGGCGGCGTTTGCGTCGCTTGTGGCCGCCACGCTGGCTTGGGCAGCAGCAGTCGTCGGGTACTGGAACGGAGCCTTGCGTGTCGGCGAGCGGCTCTGGTGCGGCACTAGCGGAGCGGCCGTCGTGCTCGCGCCCACAGGCACGGCGGAGTGGCTGGGCTCTCTAGCAGCCCTCGCGGCAGCATGGCTCTGGCTGGTCGTTAGGAGCCGAGAAGACCGCGGCATCAGTGCCCAAGTGTCGGTCGCGGGCCATTCGGCGAGTCCAGATGGGAGGCGCAAGTGACTTCCCACACGATCGCAACCGACGACCTGAGGTTGCCCAACGGAGTCCGCTTGGCTTGCCGCGAAGGTAGGCACACCGGCACGACGCGCGGTTTGGCTATTGGCTTCGTGCAGTGCAATCTCGTCGTGATTCGCCGGAAGCATGCCTACGAGTTCCTTCTCTACTGCCAGCGAAACTCTCGGGCATGCCCCGTCCTCGAGGTCACCGACACCGGAGATCCGGAACCGAAGCGGATGGCTCCTGGCGCTGATCTCCGCACCGACCTGCCGCGATACGCCATCTACCGGAGCGGGCAGCGCATGCCGGACCGGACTTCGATCCTTGAACTTTGGCAGGACGACTTCGTGGCATTCCTCATCGGCTCCGGAATCTCCTTCGATCAGGCACTGGAGCGTGCCGGGGTCTGTACGACCCGCGACCGGTGGGTCCTGCGCACCTCGTTACCGACGATCCCGGCAGGGCGCTTCCATGGGCCCTTAGTCGTGACCATGCGCTGGCTTTCTCCGGACCAGGCCATCACCGCCACCCAGGTGACAAGCCGGTTCCCGTCCAACCACGGGGCCCCGCTGCACATCGGCGATCCAGGGTTAATCGGGGCGGATCTCAGCGACCCGTACTTTGGCCCGCCGATAAAGACGGTCCCACCATCGGTCGTTCCGGTCTTCTGGGCATGCGGAGTCACTCCTCAGGAGGCCGCTCTTGCCGCCGAGGTGGACATCATGATCGCCCATTCTCCCGGGCACGGTTTCGTGACCGACGTGGATGCGGCTAGCCTCGCGCTGCCGTGATTGCCGGAACGGAGCCACGAAACCCGCTGCGAGAGCAGCGCGCCGCCTCCTACGAACGCGCTTGCGTGTCTGGTCTGCAGTACCCGCAGGGCTGGTCTGCCGCCTGCCAAACGTGGACTTCGCGTGCTGCTTGGAAGTGATGGCGTGCCCGTTTCGTCACCTGCTCCCACTTCGAAGTGGATGTCGGCGGGCACAGGCCGTCGCTGCAAGGACATGGGTGAGCCTGGGCTGGGACGTGATTCCGATC
>JAJDWM010000731.1 GCA_022825595.1 Bryobacterales bacterium
GGTCCAGTACTGGGACGGGGAGCGGCGGAGCCGGTACTACGCCCCGCACGTATGGGAGAACGGCGACTACCGGGTGCACGACCGCGAGACTTTCGGCCCCGACCATTTCAGCTCGTTCCTGCTGGACTTCATCGGCCGGAATCGTGACAGGCCGTTCTTCGCATACTATCCGATGAATCTAGTGCACACGCCGCTGGTGACGCCGCCCTCGCTGGGGGAGCTTGCCCGGCAGCGGTATCCGGATGACCTGGGGCGGGACGAGCGCAAGGCCGGGCACATGATCACCTACATGGACGCGATCGTCGGCAGGTTCCTCGACAGGATCCGGGAACTCGGGCTGCAACAGAACACCCTAGTGCTGTTCACCGGCGACAACGGCAGCGCGGTCGGCCTGGAGAGTCGGCTCGGGGACCTGCGCGTCCAAGGCGGCAAGCGCACGATGAACGAAGCCGGCACGCGCGTGCCGCTGATCGCGCGCTGGCCGGGCACGGTGCCGCCTGGAGTGCGCCGTTCCTTCTTCTCCCTTGTCGACATGATGCCGACGCTTTGCAGACTGGCGGGCGCTGAGCAGGCGGGCCAGTTGGACGGCCTGGACCTCTCGCATACGCTGCTGGGAATCCCCGGCCGTGACCGCGAGTTCTTTTCGATGGCCTTCGAGGGCGATCTGTTCTTTGTGCGGGACGGCAGGTTCCGGCTTCACGAGGACGGCCGACTCTACGACGTGCCGGTCAGGACGGCCGCGGGCCGCTACAGCATGGACGCCCTTGTCCAGCCTCCGCGCCACGCCGCCGAGAGGTTGCGGCTGCAGGCCTGGCTCGACGACTTCAAGCGAGTGCGCAAGTCGGACGGCTCATATGAAGTGGTTCCGTTCGGCACCGGCGGCGACCGCTTCAAGAACGCCCAGGACGCTGCGCGCGGGGCCACGCCGGCGCCTAGGTGAGGTGCGGGCCAGCCATCGTCCTATGATGGTCCGCTGTGGTACCTGCCGACGCGACATTTGAGGGCACGTTCCCGTTCCAGCCGCGATTCAGTTCGGCGCCCGGCTTCCGCATGCACTACGTGGACGAGGGAGAGGGCGAGCCAATAGTCTGCCTGCACGGCGAACCGACCTGGGGCTACCTGTACCGCAAGCTCATCGGCCCGCTTTCGCGTCGCTGGCGCGTAATCGTGCCGGACCATATGGGTTTCGGAAAGAGCGAGACGCCGCAGGACCGCGATTACACGCTCCAGACACACGTGGAGAACCTGACTGCCCTGATTGACGATCTCGGACTGCGCGGGATCACCTTCGTCGGCCAAGACTGGGGAGGTCCGATGTTGGCCGCCTACACGGTCCGGCATCCCAGCCGGGTCAGCCGGATCTTCTTGGCGAACGGCTTGTGCGGCTATGGAGGCGTGGTAGCGCCGCGGGGATCCGCCAAGCCCCCGAAGCTGCACGAGTCGGAATGGTTCCGCTGGGTCCGATCCAGTCTGAAGGACGGAACTTACCTAGCCACGATGCGCAACTTGGATCGCAACGTTCGGGGCATCATGGAGCGCTTGGGGTGCGAGTCGGGGCTGGAAGACACGGCCGCACGCGCGTACGCAGCGGCCTTCTCAAGCCCTGCGGAATGCAAGGGGGCCATCGAGTTCCCTCTTGACGTGGCGCTCGGCCGCATCGGGGACTATGTCCGGAGCGGCCTGCCGGGCGTCCCGGCCCTGAGGTCCAAGCGATCCATGCTGGCGGAGGGCATGCGCGACCGCGCAATACCTCCCGCACTGGCAATCGCCGACTTCCGGGCTCTGTTCCCGGACGCGCCGATCCGCGAGATCGCCGACGCTGGCCACTTCTGCCAAGAGGACGCCCCCGGAAGGCTGGCGGAACTGATAGCCGGATTCATGCGAAACACGCCGGCTTCCTGAGCGCGCCCGGCGTCAGAGCTCGCGCCGGCCCGCAATGGACTCGCTCATGGTCGCCTCGTCCACGAATTCCAGGTTCGTGCCGATCGGGATGCCCAGGGCGATGCGGGTGATCTTAACGTCCAGCGGCTGCAATGTGCCCTTGAGGTAGGCGGCTGTGGCCTGCCCCTCCGTGGTCGGGCTGGTCGCCAGGATGACCTCGCGGAGGGGCACTTCCTTCATGCGCTCCAGGAGACTCTTGATCATCAGGTCCTTGGGGTAGATGTTGCGCGATGGGGCGAGGGCGCCGTGCAGGATGTGGTAGACGCCGTTGTAGCTGCGGGTGCGCTCGACAAGCATGATGTTGTTGGGTTGCTCGAGTACGCACACTAGGCCGTGGTCCCGGCGCGGGTCACTGCAGATCGAGCACAGATCGCCGTCGGCGATGTTCTTGCAGCGACGGCAAAGCCGTATGCGTTCCCGCATCGAGAGGATCGCCCTCGCCAGCCCCTCGGCCTTCGCGCGGTCGACACCCAGAAGGTGGAACGCCAGCCGCTGCGCCGACTTGGCACCGACCCCCGGCAGGCGCTTGAGCTCGGCCACGAGGGTCGCCATCGGGGCCGCGAGATCAACTCTCGGCATCCTTGGTCCTCCTACGGTTCGGCTCCCGCGCGCTACGAGGGACCGCCGCCCATAGCCGGAAAGCCGAGCATGAGGCGGGACACGACTCCGCCCACGCGCTTCTGCACCTCTGCATCAACGCGGCGCGTGGCCTCATTGCATGCGCTGCGCACGAGATCCTCCAGCATTTCCACGTCTTGAGCCGCCTCCGGGGATATCGACACCGACAGCAGCGCGCGGTGTCCGTTCATGCGCACCGTGACCATTCCGCCGCCAGTCGAGGCCTCGATCCGGATCTTGCTGATCTCTTCGTTCAGGCGCTTCTGCGTCGAGGACATCTCCTTCATGAGGTCCTGCGGATTCTTGGACAGCATCATGCCCCTAACTCCTCAGATCAGCGATCCCGACCAAGCGGCCGGGGTGCTGCTCGGTTATGGCCCGGACCGCCGGGTCTGCCTTGGCTCTCGCTTCGAATCCGAGAGACGGCTGCCGCGAATTCCCCGCACCTTGCGCGTCGCCGCCCTTGGGGGGCGGGCGCGGCGTCTCGTCGGCCTCGATGCTGATGCGAACCTTCTTGGCCACAACAGCCACGGCCGCGGCCTCCAAGACCGGCCGCTGGAGTTCGAATACCCCCTTCCGCTCGGAGTCCACGGTCAGACGCAGCGTGCGACCGTCCAACTGTACGGTCCCGCTCTCCAGGATTTCAGTCAGCGTCTCGGTGCCTTCGGAGCTCCTGAGGCGGTGCAGCAGCTTGTCCTTGAGCGATAGCGGCGCTGACGGCCGCTTTGCCCGCGGCTTGGGCGACGCTCGCCTGGAAGGGCCACCAGTGGAAGGCGCGGCCGTCGGCCGCCGATCGCCAGAGGCCGGTGCTGCGATCGGAGCGCTCGGCCTTCCCAAGCTCCCGATCACCTCCTCAATCGGCGCCAAGCGGGCGGCGTGCACAAGCTTCAGCAGGCCAACCTCGAGACGGAAGCGCTGGTGGGTGCAGTCCTGAAGCTCCGAATAAAGCGATAGCAGCAGGTTTACGAAGCGAGTCAGGTCATCCTCGGAGAAGTAGTCGATCCAAACTCCTGCAGCCTCCCGCTCGCGAGCTCCAGCCGAGACGAGCCGAGTTTCAGCCCCGGCGAGCTTCATGACCAGCAGGTTCCGGAAGTGCCGCGCCAATTCCCCGCAAAAGTACTGCGGGTGGTGGCCCTGACGGAACATGTCGTCCACGGCTGCCAGCATCCCGGCCTGATCGGAGTCCCGGATCGCGGCCAGAATGCGGTCCGCGCTTTCGCTGGAAATCGCTCCGATCAGGTCGCGCACTGCGGCGGCCTCAAGGCGGTTCCCGAACGCCGCGATGGCCTGGTCGAGCGCGGATAGCGAGTCCCGCACCGAGCCGTCACCGGCCAAGGCGATGGCGGCCAAGGCGTCGTCCTCCGCGGTAACGCCCTCGCTATCGCAGATGTGCCCCAAGTGCTCCAAGACTTCGCCAACGTCGACCGGCTGGAAGGCAAAGTGCTGGCACCGGGACAGAATCGTCGCTGGGATCGCCTGAGGCTCGGTAGTGCAAAGGACGAAGACCATCCACTCGGGCGGCTCCTCAAGGGTCTTGAGGAGAGCATTGAAGGCATCGGTCGTGATCTGGTGGGCCTCGTCGATGATGAAGATCTTGTAGCGGTCACGCACCGGGCGGTACTGCACGTTCTGGCGCAGCCGGCGCATCTCGTCGATGCCGCGGTTGGAGGCCGCGTCGATCTCGACCACGTCGAGCGCCCCTCCGGCGGCGATTTCCTGACAAACCGGAGAACTCGGGTCCGGCTTCGGCGTGGGGCCCTCCTCGCAGTTGAGGGCCATAGCCAGAATGCGGGCGGTGGTCGTCTTGCCAGTGCCGCGGGGCCCGGAAAAGATGTAGGCGTGCCCTACGCGGCCCTGCTCTATGGCATTCCGCAGGGTCTGTTTGATGTGTCCCTGGCCGAGGAGTTCTTCGAACGTCTGCGGTCGGTACTTGCGCGCGATGACCTGGTACATGCGTGGAACCGTCGCGGCGCGGTGGATGGACCCCGGAGTGACCGCGGCACGCGGCAGAGGCCGCTACCGTTGCTTCCTCCCGGACCTGGCGGGGTTCACAGCATCCCGCTGCACGGATCCGAGGCCCGCTACAAGTCTACCACCGGACCCGGCCCGTCGAGCCCCCT
>JAJDWM010000008.1 GCA_022825595.1 Bryobacterales bacterium
GGGGCCCTTCCACGCCCACAGGCCTGATGACGTAGGCAGGGACGGATTCGCCGTCTGCTGCATTCCAGGACACGTCCTCGATCGACAGCCCCTCTTCGAACACCGTGCCGTGGATTGAGGCTTCCGCGCTCGGCACGTCGGGCGAGGACTGTAGCAAGCCGAACAAGGCTTGGCGGGCAGTCGCCTCTTCGGGCTGCTGGGCGCAAGCCGCCATCGAGGTGACCGCTGCGAGCCAGGCCAATCGCGGGATCATGGGGAGTCAGTCGCGTCGAGCCTGCCAAGGCTCGAGTGCTGGCGCGATTGTAAGCGTTTCGGAGATGGCATTATGAGCAGGTGCCATTGCTGTTGCGCATAGCTGTACTCATTGTTGGGGGTCTGGCGCTAAACGCGGCAGAGGTCCCGCATGTGCTTATCGTCGTCGGCCCGAGCAGTCACCCGCCGGGATCGCACGAGGCCGCAGCTGGCGCCCGGCTGCTTGAGAGCGCCCTCGAGACCATGCGCAACGTCAACGGCGTCAGCGCTCAGGTCGTCTATGAGTGGCCCCGTGACGCGGCTCTTAGGGATGCGGCCTCGACGGTCGTGTTTCTCGGCGATACCTTCCCGCCGAACCGATTCGGGAATCCTCGCCGGAATCTCGCCGAATTGGCGGAAATGATGGCGCGCGGTTGCGGCATCGCCTGCCTACACTATGCCACCGGGCTGCTGGGGGAGGATGTGACGCCCGACGGGGAGCACCCGCTGCTTCGCTGGCTTGGCGGGTACTTTGCGAACCGTTCGTGCCCCCATCACCAGTCGGTTGCGCGCGTCTATCCGGAGGCCACGATCGAACCTGCTGAGCCCGATCATCCAGTCAGCCGGGGTTGGCAGCGCTTCACTGTCCACGACGAGCCGTACATCAACAACTACTTCGGCGGACCGGGCAACCGGCCAGCCCCCAATGTCACTCCGCTGGCGTTGTCCCTGCTGCCGCCCGACGCTCCCGCAAGGGAAATCGTTGCTTGGGGGGTCGAGCGGGCCGACGGCGGCCGTGGCTTTGGGATCGTGATGCCGCATTTCTATAAGAATTGGGCAAACGACGACCTGCGCACCCTGATCCTGAATGGCGTCGTCTGGACGGCGGGCCTCGACATCCCGCCTGGCGGCGTGGCATCTGACCGCCCGGACCTGCCGGCCTTCGGGCCTGAGGCATTGGAGTTCACCCCCCGCCGAAGGTAAGTCCGGCCCCCAAGGCCGGGCTGCCGCGCGACGGCTTGCGGGACAGAGACACGCGCAGATCAGGTCTCCTGGTTCAGCAGCAGCACTGGATGGTCTGGCAAGCGCGAGGATCCGCGAGACTGGATACCAGATGACACGCCCGCCCGCAGCGGCTCTGGCGTTCTTGACGGTATCGGGCCTGACTGCCGAGGAGCCGGACCTTGGCGGCATGGCCCGCCGGTTCGCCGACGAGATGATCGCGGTGGGCACGGACCGTTGGGGCCGCGAGCAGAGCCCCCAATTCGCGTCAATGCTGCTGCGGACGCATCCACCCGAGCTGCTGCCCGATGCCGTGTTCCCCACCGAGGGCCGCCCGTTTCAGCGGATGCCGGTCACCAACCTCCCAAACATCTACAAGGGCAACAACCGCGCGCACAAGATCACGTACAGGGGCGGAGACGCGGGTTCCGATGGCGCCCTGTTCCAGCTGCTCTACTCGCTTGCGGCTGCCACCGGCGAACTGCGGTATGCCGACGCGGCCGACGCGGCGCTGCGCTGGTTCCTCGCCCACGCTCCCCTGCACAACGGCCTGCTGCCTTGGGGCGAGCACTCGGGCTGGGACTTTCGCCGCGAACGGGCCGACTACGGCTATCCCTTCGACCGCAAGCACGAGTTCGACAGCCGATGGCCACTGTGGGACCGTTTCCTAGCTCTCCAGCCTGTGGCGGTCCCCGGGAAACGGACGGTGCTGGAGCGATTCAGCCGCGGCCTGTGGCGGGGCGCTGTAGCTTCGGACGGCGATGGCTTGCGCTACGGGCGGCACGCGCCTATGTTCGAGTTCGACCGTCCCGAGAGCGGCGACTGGGCCCAATTCGGAATGTTCCCGCGCCACGGTGGCTATTACTTGGACTTGTGGTCGGCGGCCCTCGCCGCGACGCAGAGTGCGGGATTCGCGGAGTGGATGCTCCCTCGGGTGGAGCAGTTCGTGACGGCCCTTGAGCGGCAGACCGACGAGCATGGATTCGCTGTGTACCTGAGCAAGCAGGATGTCGTCTTCAACTCCCGGCAGGTCGCGTCGTTGGCGGTGGACCTGCAGGCATCCGCTCAGCGCCTCGAACGCCGATTTCCCGAGTTGGCGCGACGCATGAGTCAGCTTGCATCTCGGCAGGATGCAGCGGTCATCGAGGCCGAAGGGCAGGTAAATCCGGAGGATGCACTTCGCCGGGCCGAATCAAATCCGGAAGCGGCCCCAGAGTACCGAAGGCTCTTCTTCAATGAAGCGGACAGGTACCTCCAAGCGATCGGGCCACGTGAGATCGGCAGCAACGTTGGCTCCGCGACCCAGCCCGGGAGAATACCTGAGCAGTATGCCCTTGCGATCAACGTCCTGCTGCTCGCGCACGACCTCTCTGATCGGGACCGGGCAGCGCTATACCTTGCCGCCGCTTGGGAACGGGCCCGAGAGGCGGTCGCTTACTTCTTGCCGGATGATTCGCCCCTGCCGAGATGTCTGGACCGCGATCCCGTGCTGATGGACGGCAGCCCGTTCCCGTCGTTCTACAGCTCGTATCTGGGAGGGGACGACCTGATGTGGAGCCTGTGGCGTCTTTCGGCTGCTGGCGACACAGTTGCAGTGCGCTAATCGATTGGTGGCCTCTCCGCCACCCGACGAACTCCGGACTGGAGCGCGCAGCGCTTCAACAACCGTTTCGGCAGAGGCCCTGATAACGAGGGGGATTATGTACAAGAGTGCCTAACCCGCCTAGGGCGAGCGACGCTTGGGGCTGCCGACGTAGCGCGCTCTGACGGGCCGGACCAGAGCCTTGGCCGCCCGCTCGAAGTCCTCGGGTGAAGACCCCATCCGCAAGTCTTCGCGCAACTCGGCACGACTCGGCTGGTAGGAGGGGTGAACGATCTCAATCTCTCGCGGGGTGGCCCTTGGTCGATTCTTTATTTCCCCTCTGCTGAGTCCATTCTGTCAGGTTTGGCTGGAAGAACGAGCCCACGACCCGCTAGGGCGATCAGCAGCTTGTCAAACTTCTGGTCAAGGCTGTCGATCTTGGCCTCGATCCGGTCCATGCGACGCTCCAAGGAGTCCATGCGACGGTCCAAGGAGTCCATGCGCCCGTTGAGCGTAAACGTCATGTATCCGGTGGCAGTCACGAACACGGCAAGGAGGCCAACGTATGACACCGTCGTCTTGGTCGTCTCTTGCACGATGGCCCCCCGGCCAACCACCATCATATTGGCACACACTAGAAGCTGCTAGCTTCGCTCAGCGCGTGATAGGTGCTAGTACGCTCCGATGCCCACGCAACGTTAGGAGGCGGACCCGGCATGCTGGGCCGCCCGCTGAATAGGCCGTGAACGTAGAGCCATACGTTATGGACAAGAGGCCGCAAGTGCGGGAGGTCAATCCATCCGTGATCCGGCCTGCGTTGTCAAGTAAGCGCCTCGATTGCCAACTTTGTAGATGGGCCGGCGTACTCCCACGCTCTTCCGATACTCGGCACGTATCGATTCAAGTTTCTGCAGAGTGCCGTGCAGACACTCTGATTTCTTGTAGGTCTCCCCCGCCGTTCTGGTGTAACTGCACGACCAACACCACGCCGAGGAAGGCGTCTTTGGAACTCGGACTCGCGCTGGGTGCTGACCTCCAAGCAAGAAGTCGGG
>JAJDWM010000260.1 GCA_022825595.1 Bryobacterales bacterium
GGCGACTCCCGTGAGCCGTGCCAAGAGACTCTCATGGGCCGGAGGTGACATAACGCTTCAAGCGTTCACCAACAGGCTGCCATGCCTGCACGGTGGCCGCCTCAGAGTCAACACGGAACGCACTGGCCTCTCCCCCAGTCGGCCACCAGCGCCTGCATCCACCAGTCGCTCACCCACGAGACGCTATTCGCAGGAGCTACTCGCATGGAATGGCTGGACTTCGGTCATTGGGTAGCACGGGAATCAAGGACTTCAAGCCACCCTTGCCGCATCGGCTACGGTTCGCTCAGTCAACAGGGACTGGGGCGCTGAGAGTTCCACTGTCAGACTGGTAAGCTCAACAGCAGTTCTCGCCGCCGACTACTGGGTGAAACGAGGTCTCAGATGTCGGACCCTAGGGAATTCGGCATTGGCTAGCCTCCGTCCTCAGGCTAGTGCAATTGATGTCATGGAAATCAGTGTTCAGGTGGCAGCCACTCGTAGCAGAAGCAAGTCTGGCACCGCTTGTCGTCGACTCTCGACGCCCGCGAGGCTTGTCTTGCCGAACTTTGAGGAAACGCTCCGTGCACGAGAGGAGGCACGCTTGCCCACGCCTATTCGGTTTCGTTTGAAGACTCGGTGTAGAAGAGCGTGTAGAACGGCTCGGGCTCGCCCTCGAGCTTACTCGCCGCTTTTTGGGGCGAGTTTGGGCCGACAGACCGTGTCAGTTGGTAGTAGCGCAGGCAGAACCGCAGGGATTCGCGCGCTCGCCCGAGCACTTGGCCCACGACAACGGCTGGCACTTCGATGACGGGAAGCCCGACGCGCGCGCTAGCAACACCACCCACCACCAGATGCCGCCAGGCGGTGCGCCCCCCGGACGGTGACAGCAGCCGTTCCTCGAACACCAGCACGGTGGTGGCCCGCTTCTCGGCCCTGCTCAGCACCTGCTCCACGGGCGCGTCGGGCACCTATCGCGCGTAGCGCATTAGCGAGGGACCTACCAAGCGGTGATGGCGTCGACCGCTAGGAACTTCTCGAGCGCTTCCGCCGTCCGCAGGTGGCGGTCCTCGACGCGCGAGCCGCTCTTGAGCACCTTGAAGAGCTCTTCAGTGCTTCAGCGGGCCTCGTACCAGTCGACGATGCGCTGCGCCCAGAGTTTGCTGGGCCCGCCCACCGTGCTCAGCCGTATCCCCCGCAACGGCCGTACGCCCTTTCGCACATTCGTCTGCACAAAGTGCACCAGCGAGACCTCTGCCTCTGCCTCGCCCCGCTTGCGGTGCGCCTCCGGCAGCTGCATATCGACCGGCCCGATGCTCACCTTGGTCCCCACTCGGAACCGCTGGCGGGCTGGCCCTCGAGGGTTCGCGGTTGGCGCGTGCGCCCCACCGGCTGGGCTTGCCGTGTTGCCTCTGTCTCCCGCTAGCACGCATGCTGCTTCCATTACCCCTGCGGAGCCGTCCGGTGCTGGCGTCGCTCGCTACCCGTTCGGATAATGGAATGTGCCTAGCCGCGGGGAGCCGATGGAGCACATCTTGCGGCTGGACGTCAATGTCGCCGCCGTCCAGATACTTGAGGCGGCCAAGCGGTCCGGCCAGGACGGGAGGGCCGTCCGGCTGCCCCTGGAGGAAGTCAGCCAGCGCTGATTCCGGCGCGGCACGAGCGGTCCTATTCCTGAGGCGGCGGACTGGCCCCGCCTGCCTGGAACTGCTCGATGCGTCGGCGCAGCTCCGCCACGACTTGCGGGTTGTCGGCGGCCACGTTGTAGCGTTCGGAGGGGTCCAGATCGAGCTGGAAGAGCTCATGGCCGTCCACTGTGCGGAGCTTCCAAGGTCCGACGCGGACGCCCTGCACCGACCTGCCACGGTGGTACAGGAACTCCCGCCGCGGCGACTGGCCCGTCTTGCCGGACCACAGTCCAGTGAGGTCGTGGCCGTCGCAGCCCTCCGGGGGTGCCACCCCCGCCGCTGCCAGGAGCGTGGCGTAGACATCCAAGGTGGCGCCCATCTCGGCCGTCACCGCCCCGGCCGGGACCGTACCGGGCCAGCGGACGATGAAAGGCACGCGAACTCCTCCTTCGTAGGTCGTGTGCTTGGCCCCGCGCAGGGGGCCGGGCGACCCTGCGTGCCATGGCTCCACGCCGCCAGACAGCATGCGGTCTGGGAGATTAAGCCACGGCCCGTTGTCACTCGTGAAGATCACGATCGTCTCGTCGGCCTTCCCGCTCTGCTCGAGCTCCTCCAGAATCGCCCCGACCGACCAGTCGATCGCTTCGATGACGTCCCCGTAGAGTCCCGCCCGGGAGCGGCCGCGGAAACGGCCTGCGGTCCGCAGCGGCAGGTGCGGCATGCTGTAGGCGAGATAGGCGAAGAACGGGCCGGACGAGTCCTCGCGAATGACGCTCGTTACTTCTTGGGTGTAGCGCATCGTGAGCTGGTCCTGGTCCACCGGGTGCTCGACGGGCTCCGCGCCGCGGTACAGCCACAAGGGCTCGTCGGTCTGGACCCAAGGGCGGATCATGTCGTTGGAGTAGGGAAGGCCGAACCAGCTGTCGAACCCCTTGCCGACGGGCAGGAATTCGGGCTTGGCGTAGCCGAGATGCTACTTGCCTGCCATCGCCGTGCGGTAGCCGGCCGTCTTGAGCCCTTGGGCAAGCGTGGTCAGCTCTGATGGCATCCCGCCGTCCCCGCCGACCGACGTGCGTCCTACGCGGACGCGGCTCGGGTAGCGTCCCAGCAAGAGCTGGGTGCGCGCGGGTACGCACGAAGGCGCGGAATAGAACGAGGTCATCCGCAGGCCCTCGGCTGCGAGGCGGTCCAGTTGGGGCGTGCGGATTGTGGGACTGCCGAAGGCTCCCAAGTCGCCGTAGCCGAGGTCGTCCGCGAAGAGCAGGACGATGTTGGGCGAGGGTTGCGCCAGCGTGGCAGCTGCCACGCCGCTGGCCAGAATCCACAGTGCACGGGGCATGGCCGCCATTATGCAACTTTCGGGCTTGCGGGCAGGTTGTCGATCAGCCGGGTCGTCCCTAGGAATGCGGCCGCGGCAATGCGCACCGGCCCCGTGATCTCCGGCACTGGCCGGAGCGTGCTTGGGTCTACGATGTCGAAGTAGTCCAGGCGCAGCAACGGCTGGGCCTCGAGCGCCCGCCGGGCCCTCCCAAGGATCTTGGCGGCGTCCGACTCTCCGGCCCGCACGGCCCTGGCAGCGTTCCGCAGTTCCCGCGCGAGTGCGGGCGCAGCCGCGCGCTGCTCGTCGGTGAGCAGTGCGTTACGCGAGCTCAGCGCTAGGCCATCGGCCTCCCGCACGGTCTCTACCGCCCTGATGCGCACGGGCAGGCACGAGTCCTCGACGAGTGCCCGAATGATGACCAGTTGCTGGTAGTCCTTCTCGCCGAAGTAGGCCACGTCCGGCTGGACGGCGTTGAGGAGCTTAAGTACGACCGTGGCAACCCCGCTGAAGTGCCCCGGACGGCTTGCTCCGCAAAGCCCGTCGGCAAGACCTCGGATCTTGACGGTGGCCACTGGTTCACGCGGGTACATCTCGTCCACGGAAGGGGCGAACACCACGTCGGCCCCGTGCCGGTCGCACAGCTCCACGTCCCGCTCAAGGGTGCGGGGATAGCTTCTCAGGTCGTCTTCGCGGTCGAACTGCAGCGGATTGACGAAGATGGTGACCACGACCAGCCCGCACTCGGCCCGGGCCCGATCGATTAACTCGAGATGAGCGCGGTGCAGAGCCCCCATCGTGGGCACGCACCCCACGCTGAGATCTTCCCGCCTTGCGGCAGAGACACGTTCGCGAAGGCGCGCGATGCGCGCGATACAGTCGGCCGCCATGGCCGGTCAGTCCGCCGAGCGCCTCGCGAGAGAGGCTGAAGGTGTCGAGGGAAACTGCCCCTCGCGAACCTCCAGCACATAGTCCCTTGCAGCAGCCGCCAGTTGGTCGCCAAGGTTCGCAAAGCACTTCACGAAAGGCGGCGTGAACTCGTCGTAGAGCCCGAAGGCGTCGTGGCTAACTAAGACCTGTCCGTCGCAATGCGGTCCAGCTCCGATCCCGATCGTGGGGATTTCCAGCGAGGCGGTCACCTCGGCGGCGACTTTCGCTGGGATTGATTCCAACACCACTGCGAAAGCCCCG
>JAJDWM010000740.1 GCA_022825595.1 Bryobacterales bacterium
GCCGACGATCGGCGAATGGAGCACTGAGCGGATCTGAGATGCGCGGGACATAGCGTCATGATGCCTACTCGAGAAGGTGATTCTTCAGTTGAACAGTCAGTGCCCCGTGCGCCGTTCTCTGGCCATTGGGACAGCCGGAACTGTCTCCGATAGCCCGAGGCGCGAGGGGCGCCGGCCGGCCGGAGCTTGGCGCTGCCTCCGAAGGTCACGATCAGGCATCGTTCGCAGGGTGCCTCAAGTGGGGCTGACCGCGAACGAAGGCCGCAGGGACCCGTGGGCCAAGGCTTCCAAGGCCGAATTAGCGCGTCGACCGCGATGGGTCACTGGCCCCCAGGCCCGTAGAGAACCCCGGCGCCTGCGAGGACGAGTCGGGAGACGCAAGCCTGTGTCGGCATTCCAATTGCCGGATTGGGGCATTGGGGGAATCGGCTGCGGGGCATCCCGCCGTGACTGGCGTCGGCAGCGTCTGCCGGCCGCGATTCGAATTCTGTGGTCCGGATTCGGGTGGCCGCTTTCTCAGACTCGTCCGGCCACCACGTTGAACAGGAAGAGGCCTGCAGCTGCCCCAGATCTGCCTGTCTCGCATCCAGATCGCAACGCCCTCGACATGGGCAGCAAGACCCCCAAGAATGCGCCCTGATTGCATTGGCGGCCCGGATCGTTTATCTTGCAAGATTGCAAGTATGAGCGCATCGGCGACACTCCCTCTCCGAGCAACCTTCGACCGGCCCCTATGCGACCGCGTCCTCTACTACATGGTCATGATGCGGGAGTTGGAGGACCGAATCGAGAGCAAGCTCTACCGCCAAGGCAAGGTGCTCGGCGGCTGTTACACGGGCAGAGGGCAGGAAGCCATCCCCGTCGGTAGTGCGATCCTCTCCCGCGCCGGAGACTGGCTGACGCCGTCCCACCGCGACATGGGAGCACTTCTGATCCGCGGCATCACCCCGAGGGAGATTCTCGCGCAGTACATGGGAAGGGCCACCGGCCTGACCAAGGGGCGAGACGGCAACATGCACATGGGCTGCGCACGTCGCCACTGTGTCCCGATCATCTCGTCGATCGGCGCAAGCATCCCGGTCGCGACGGGCCTTGCGTTCGCGATGCGATACCGAGACGAGTCGAACGTGGTATTCAACTACTCCGGGGACGGCGCCTCCAGCCGGGGTGACTGGCACGAAGGCATCAACATCGCCGCCGTAATGCGGCTGCCCATCGTCTTCCTCTGCAACAACAACCTATATGCATACTCGACGCCCCTGGACAAGCAGATGCGGATCACGGATATCGCACTTCGAGTCAAGGCCTACGGGATTCCGGCGGAGATCGTGGACGGCAACGATGTCTTCGCGGTCTATCAGGCCACCCAACGTGCCGTAGAGCACGCCCGCTCGGGAGAAGGACCGTACTTCATCGAGTGCAAGACTTTCCGCATGAGCGGCCACTCGGCCCACGACGCAGCGGACTACGTGCCGCGCGGCCTGCGGGAAGAGTGGTCCAAGAAGGATCCCATCCTGATGCTCCAGAAGTACATGGTCGAGCACGCCGGCGCCGACGAGCGGGACTTTGTCGAGCTGCGCCAGCGCGTGCTGGACGAGATCGCGGAGGCGGTGGAATGGGCGCTTAACCAGCCGTTCCCGGATCCGGCGACCGTCGAGGATGGCGTCTACGAGGTCCGCTGAGCGCCAACAGATCGAGTTCGCACTATGCCCCAGACCACCTATGTTGAAGCCATTCGGCAGGGCATCTGGGAGGAGATGGAGCGGGACAGCACGGTCTTTCTCATGGGTGAAGACGTCGCCGTATACGGCGGGGCCTTCAAGGTCACCAAGGGATTGCTGGATCGCTTCGGCGAAATGCGGGTCGTGGACACCCCCTTGGCAGAGTCCGGCATCGTTGGGGCAGGCACAGGCGCTGCAATCAATGGCCTGCGGCCCATCCTCGAGATGCAGTTCGCCGATTTCATGGCATGTGGGTTCGACCAGATCACGAACTTTGCCGCCAAGTGCCGCTACCGTTGGGGCCAGTCCATTCCGATGGTCATCCGTGCGCCAGCCGGCGGCAACATCCACGGCGGCCCGTTCCACTCACAGAACGTGGAGATGCCCTACGTGCACACGCCCGGCCTCAAAGTCGTGCAGCCTGCGACTGCCTACGACGCGAAGGGGCTGATCAAAGCGGCCATCCGCGACAACGACCCCGTGATCTTCCTCGAGCACAAGTACCTGTACCGATCGGTCAAAGAACAGCTGCCCACCGATCCCTTCACCGTGCCAATCGGCAAGGCCAATGTCCACAGGGAAGGATCGGACATCTCGATCGTGACCTACGGCTGGATGGTCCACGTTGCGGAAGAGGCAGCCGAACGGGCCGCGGCCGAAGGAATCAGCGTCGAGGTGCTTGACCTTCGGACACTTGTCCCATTGGACCGTCAGGCGATCCTAGCGACTGCGAAGAAGACGAGCAAGATCATCCTCCTGCACGAGGACACGCTCACCGGCGGCTTGGGAGGCGAGCTTGCCGGAATCATTGGCGAGCATGCATTCGAATACCTGGACGGTCCGCTCGTGCGCATCGCCTCGCCTGACACCCCAGTCCCGTTCAGCGAGACGCTTGAGAAGGCATTCCTGCCGAGCACCGACCAAGTCTTGGAAAAGACACGCTGGCTGTACCGCTACTAGGGGGTGCCCAAAGGCTCTCCCGAGAGGAGCTTTGAAAGTGAAGAGCAACAGAAGGACCTTTCTCAAGTCGTCCGGCGCCGCGGTGGTCGCGGCACGTGCCTGGGCACTGCCGGGAACGCGGCAGTGGCTGTCCGACGAGCCTGACCGAGAGTGGCGCCACTACGGAGGAAACGCGGGAGCCAGCCGCTACTCGGAGGCAGACCAGATCACCGCCTCCAACGTTGCTCAGCTCCGCCAGGCGTGGGTCCA
>JAJDWM010000051.1 GCA_022825595.1 Bryobacterales bacterium
TTGCCGACCGCATCTACAAACTGAATCAATCCGGCCGCAGGATAACTCCCTTCCGACAGACGATCCCGATCAAGGGCGCATGCGACCGGACGGAACGTCAGGTTCAGGCGAGAATATTTTGTTACCCCCATTTTCGCGCGACACCTTCAATTTTGAAGTAGCGGCGCTACCCGGTTTTCTCATAGTTTGCGTCCGAAGGTAGTTCGGAACGGCGGAAATCGACGTCGACCGAAGGATCGAACGCGTATTCGCGAACCATCCCGACTATCTCACCACGCTGCTGGCCATCGAGAACGCGAAATGGCGCAACCCTCGCACCCTGCTTGCCGTCGCGGCCGGCATTCTGGCGCTGCTCCTCGCCGCCGCGGCTATGCTATAGGCCATGCTCAGCGGGCATCGGTGCGGACCGTGGGCCTGTTGCTGAATCCCGACTGCGTAGAGGCCCCATAATGGAAGTGTTGGGCGGAATTGCGGGAGGCCTGGGGCTTTTCTCCGTTGGGATGTGGCTCCTGACGGACAACCTGAGGTCGCTGGTCAGTCATCGTCTTCGCGTCACTGTAAGCCGGTTGGCGGAGCGCCGGTTCGCGGGATTCGGCTGCGGCGCGGTTTTCGGCATCATCACTCAGAGCATGCCCGCGCTGACCTTTATCACGATCGGCGTGTTGCGGTCGGGGCTCGTCACCACGAAAGGGGCCGTCACCCTCCTCATGGGAGGCAATTTCGGCGGGACGCTGCTGGTCCTGGTGGTGTCTTCCGACGTCAGGCTGGCCGTGCTCTACGTTCTCGGAGTCGCGGGCCTGGTCGCGACCAGCGAGAAGGCGCTCCGGTATCAGGCCGTCGCCACCGCTCTGTTCGGCGGAGCGATGATCGTCTTCGGCCTGCTCCTGCTCAAGGACTCGACCCTGCCGCTGGCCCACCAGCCCTGGTTCGGCGGCACCATGGAATGGGTGGGCGGCTCGCTGCTGCTCGCCTTTCTCGTGGCCGCATTGCTGTCGTCCGTCGTGCAGTCATCGACCGCGGTCTACGTCCTGGGGATCGGCATGGCCGTGCACGGGATCATCTCCATCGAGCAATGCATCATGATTGCCTACGGAAGCTGTCTGGGATCGGGGTTGATCCAGTATCTGTTGTCGGTACGGCTCACCGGCAGCTCCCGCCAGGTCGCCATGCATCAGGTTGTCTACAACGGGACGTTGAGTGTCGCTGCGGTCGCGCTGTTGTACATCGAGATGCACTTCGGCATTCCCTTGATGAAGGTGCTGGTCTTCTCCTTCGACTTGTCTCTAAGCCAACAACTCGCCCTGGTCTTCATCTTTCTCGACGCGTTCGGCGCGCTGGTCATGTTGTTCGCTCTGGGATCGTTGACCCGGTTGTATGGACGGCTCTGGCCGATGACGCCGATGGAAGAGATCACCAAGGTGAGGTTCATCCACGACCACGGGGTCGGAGACGTTGGGACATCGCTGACGTTGGCCGACCTGGAGCAGCGACGCGTGCTGGGCGTCATGTCGCGGTACTTCGAAACGGTACGGCAAGGGACGGGGCTGGAATCACTTCGCGAGGCGAACGGGCGGCTGCTGTCCGAAATAGAGCACTTCCTGTCTGCTCTGCACGGACACCACTCCACGGAGAATACCGAGAAGCTCAGCTCGATGCTGACCCGGCAGAAACTGCTCTCCTGGCTGGAGGAGCAACTGGCCGGACTGTGCGAAGCTCTGCAGGAACTGCCCCAACACGACAACCTGCGAGCGAGCGTCTGCGAGGGGGTCGATGCGGTTTTCCTCCAGTTGCTCGACGCGGTTGAGGACGGCGACAGACACGACTGGGCGACTGCGAAGGAACTGACCGGCGACCGCAGCGAGATGATGCGTGAGATACGAAACAAGCACCATTCCGTGGACCCGTCCCTTGACAACGGGCAACGGGGCCGCGTCATCCGAATCACCAACGCGGTCGAGCAGATCTTCTTTCTGCTGTCGAAACTCGTGCACGAGTTCGATGCTTCTCCCAGCCTGCCGTTGCATGTCCCGAGAGATGAGGTGGTCCCGGAAAACCGGTTGGGTTGCCAAGGCACATTCCACCGAATGGGGGAACGACCGAACACCGACTGAAACAGTCTCCCGAACAACGCCCGGGGGCCGGAGTGATCCGTGCCTGGCTGCTGAAGACTGCTGGACGCTACGCCGCCTGCAGCGTGCCCACGCACTGAAACAAAGGAGGAGAAATGGCAACGGACCTGAAGGTCAGTGTGAAGAAACGGATTGATCAACTAAGGAAGGACTTGGCGGTAGCCACAGGGCGAGTTGCCGCATTACGGGACGAGATCAAGAAACACGAACTGATACACGAACTGATTTACGACGTGCTGGAACGACAACGGACGGCACGGCCGCGGCGGGGGCATCCTCCGGTCGAACCACTAAAGCGGGGACCGCGCGGCAAGATGATCGATTGGAATGCCGTGTTGGCGACACTGCCTGACCAGTTCACTCTGGATACCATGAGCGCCCACAAGGCAGCGAACGAGAAAACTCGAGCCTACCTCAGGCAGGTCGTCGTACGTTGGTCGAAGGAG
>JAJDWM010000719.1 GCA_022825595.1 Bryobacterales bacterium
GTTGGCGACGAAAGCTCCGCCCCGCCATAGGTCGGCATGGATGCCGGCAGCCGCCGAAACGCCCGTGAATCGGCGGCGGATCGCGTCCGGGAATTCTTCTGCGTGCGCGTGCTCATCTTCCTCTCCGACGTGATGTTCTTCGCCTTCTTCTTCGTGATCGTCTTCGTGATGGTCATCGTCATGGCCGGGGCCGCGCTCGGCGAAGGCCGGATCGTAGCGGGAAGTCTCCAAGCGGGCGCCGAACTGAAGCTTGATGCGCTCCAAATCGACCTCTTCGAGCGCAAACAGGGCGAACGACTGCTGATCGATCGGCGGTGAGAGCGCTTCCTCGCCCGCCGCCGAGAAGTCGCGCTCCATGCCCCAAAACCCGAAGCGACCCGTCAACGGTCCACGTCTGTTCTGTTCGAAGACGCCTCGATAGACGATCTGCTCGTTATCGAAGAGCGTGCCGATGCGGCGTTCATCACCTTCGAATTCGATCTCTTCGTGTTTATATGTCGTGTAGGCCAGCTTCATCACGAAGCGGTCGAACGCCGGCCCGAGACCTCGTAGCCCCCAGTTGACCTGATAGGCCATTTGACGCATGGCCAGGTCGATGCGAAGCTCGTCGTGCTCGTCCTCGTGCTCGTCGCCGTGCTCGTCCTCTTCCTCCCCCTCGTGGTGTTCCTCGCCTTCTTCATCGTGATGGTGATGGCCGTGGAACTCGCCGGCGAAGGGAACCCCGTACGCGGCGTCGTTGGCGCGAACTCCGAAGCTGACGAAGGCTCGCTCGCCAAACCAGCCAAAGCCGCCGTAGCCGTTCGTGGACCGGGTCCGGGAATTCTCGACGTCGCCCAAGGGCGTGGCGTAGTCTGCGCTGCGAAGGCCGTTCCCCCCGCCCCAAAGGCGCCAGCCGCCGTCGGCGTAATCAAATCCGGCCGCCCCTCCTGCCAAGGCGTTGGCCGTCCCCGCCGAGCCCTGGATGTAGCCCTGCAGGCCGTCCGGATGCGAGACAAAGCCCGCATGGCTGCTGACAGCGTTCACGACGCCTCCCAATCCGTTGCTGCCGTAGAGCAGGGTCGCGGGGCCTTTCACCACCTCGAGCCTGTCAAACGACAGCGGATTGAACGTCTCGGCGTGGTCGCCGGAGGTGGCCGAGATGGAACCCGTTCGTAGCCCGTCGGCCATGATTAGAACCCGGTCGCCGTCGAAGCCGCGAATGACCGGGCGTGACGAGCCCGGCCCGAACCCCCGTTCGACGATGCCTGTGCCCGGCTCATGGCCGAGCACTTCGCCCAAGCCTGCGGCGATGTTCTCTGCGCGAGCCATCTGGAGTGCGCTCAGCGAATGCGTCGGCTGGAAAGCCTCGAAGGCGGACTCGGGCCGCCCCGCTGCACTGACGGTGATTTGCGTCTTCTGCATCGAGAACGACAGCAGCAACTGCACCCGAGCCGTACCTTCGGGAGCGACCTCGATGGCTTCGGAGACGCCCTGCAAGGCGCTCTCGATGTGAGCGTGGAGATGGTAGCGGCCCGGCCGTAACCCCTCGAACTGGAATCGACCTTGTTCATCGGCGATCGTCGAATCCCCCGTTTCCAGAAGATTGACTGTCGCCCCGGCGACGGGCCCGCCCGTCTGCTCGAGCAGCACTTGGCCCTCAATGGCGGCGGTTTCGGCGCCGTGGATCGCGGATACCGCGAGCAGCGCCGACACGACGGCGCAAAGCATTCGATTCATCATCTTTTCTCTCCCCTCTAGCTGCCAACACTTCGACGATCTGTCACCGTCGCGCTATCGCGTAGCGGGCACCGAGATCCACGCTCGATTCCGGGGCGTGCCCCTGCAAGCTACGCCAGCAGCCACGAGACTGGGCGGGCAGAGGAACGCGGTCGTTCCGCAAGGCGCGTGGGCACGCACCTAGAACGCGAGCGAAGTCGCCGGCTATCGCGCCACGACAGCCGATCGGAGCTAGGAGGGAGGGGCGCGGGCGGGCGGGCGCCGGGGAGAAGCGAATACGATCCATTCGCCGTCCACGGTCGGCACGAAACGCTCCGAAACGTCCGCAAGTCCGATCTGCAGGGACGCGGGCGGCTCGGCGGCGGGCTGGTGCCGGTGATGGCAGACCGCGCAGTCATGGTCGGAGGTCTGCTCATCTGGGCAGATTGTTGGGCAGATCGCCGCGGCGACCGTGGCGCAGGCCAGCGTAATCGCCAGAGCGGCGATCCAAACGCGCCAAGCGGAGCCGCGCCGTGCGAAGCCCGCTTGCCTTGGTCTCCTCTCGACCATTGGCCAATCAGGGTAACACAGCCCGACTGCCGACAGGTCCCGAGTCTCGATGAGCGCGTCGTGCCATTGGTGTGTGGCCCGGCTATCGGGCCACTGATCGAGATGGACATCCAAGCCTCGGGTTCGCCGAGGGCGAGCTGCTTGCGAAGGTGGCTTCTTAAGGCCTGCACGACCTCACAAAGGACCCGGATGAAGAGGAGGCCGAACCGGCGAGGCATGTTCTCGCGAGCCGGGCTGCCAACGGCTGGTCAGTGCCGCAGTCGCGTACAACGGGCCGTCAGGCACGGGTGTGGGGTCGCCCGGTACGGGCATGACGGCTAGACATGCAACGATCTGTCACTCTGCACGCGCCCGCGTTCTTGTCACGCTCTGGCTGGCAGCCGGACCGCGCACGCATGTCCATCGCACCTTCGCGTCCGAATTCGACGCAGACCTTCCGACTCGGGTGATCGGCACGGCTGTTGGGGTCGAGTCGATCTGCCCGCCGGCCTGAGAATGCGTGCAAAGCGACCAAGAGGCGACGGTTGTCTGGGAACTGGAGGCCGGCACGCCGCCCCTTTTTGGTGTAGCGTCCGGCGGAACGGCGCTTCGCTAAGTCCCTCTACGCGGGAGCGCGACCGTCCGGAGGATCTACGGCCAGCTAATTCCCCATCGTGCCGTTCATCAAAGAGTCTCAGTCTTTCTTTGATGCAATGTGCGCCTGAGGCCAACGGCCGCCGACCGGATACGCAGTGACATGAAGCGCTGCAAGCCTGTATATCCGTCTTCCCACACTTCCGTCTTCTCCCGGTTCCCGCCGATCAGAGTCCCACGAACATCTCGCAGAGTGGGCAGAATGGCTGCCAAGCATCTCCAGAAGCTCCAGCTCGACTCCGTGCCACTGGCGCGATCCTATTCGAGATCGCAAGGCTTGGCGTTCAAGAAGTGCTGAACCTTGGTGAGAGGGTACGCTGGACCTGATGGAACTTCCCGATCGGCTCGGAGTGCGCGACATCGGTGCACTGTACGCTTCCGGCGACGCGTCGCCCGTCGAGATCGTCCGGCATTGCCTTGACCGCATTGAGCGCATCGATCCAGTCATCAATTCCTACTTGACCGTGACACCCGATACCGCGCTGGCACAAGCTAGAGAGGCGGAGGCCGAGATTCGCACGGACGGGCCTAGGGGACCGCTACACGGTGTTCCCTACGCTGCGAAGGACCTCCTTGACATCAAGGGCTTGCCGACCACGGTGGGCTCTCCCTTGTTTGCCGACATCGTCGCTGAGCAGGACGCCGCTGCAATCGAGGCCCTCGAGTCGGCAGGGGCGATCCTGCTCGGCAAGACGGGGCTGCACGAGCTGGCCTACGGCATCACGAGCGCCAATCCCCACTACGGCCCCGTACGCAACCCTTGGGATCCGGACCGGATCCCGGGCGGTTCGAGTGGAGGCTCGGCAGCCGCTCTTGCTGCGGGTCTGTGCGCGTTCTCGCTCGGGTCGGACACTGGGGGTTCCATCCGCATTCCGGCTGCCCTCTGCGGGGTGACCGGCCTCAAGCCGACTTTCGGCCGCATCAGCCGCCGAGGTGCCTTCCCGCTCGGCCACAGCTTGGACACGATCGGGCCATTCGGTCTCACCGTTGAGGACGTGGCGCTGGCTTACCGGGACCTCTGTGCGTGGGATTCCGCTGACCCAGCAAGCGTAAAGGACAGCGCCGTCCTGCCGTCATTCGGTGCCGAGCCATCCTTGCAGGGGCTGGCCATCGGAGTTCCGTCCGACTTCTTCTTCGATGGCCTGCACTCGGACGTGGCGGCGGCAACCGATTCGGCCCTCGCCATACTGGCGGATCTTGGCGCCGAGATTCGTGAGACCCCAATGCCCGACGTCCGGCTCGCCAACTCGCTGCATCGGCTGATCCTCCTGGCTGAGGCGTCGTCGGTTCACCGCAGGCGCGTGCAACGCCAGCGGGACGCGATCGGCGAGGACGTTCGGGCTCTCCTGGAGCAGGGGCTGCTCGTGTCCGCGACCGACTATCTGGACGCACAGCGCGCCCGGCGTCGTTTCTGCCAGGGGATGGCAGTCGCGATGGAGGACATCGACGCCTTGGTGCTCCCCGGGATCCCCATCCCGACTGCGCGCATCGGCCAGTTGGAGATCCCGGTGGCGGGGGGCCTTGAGAACGTCCGGCTCGCGACCACTCGCAACATCCGCTCGCTGAACCTGACGGGATTCCCCGTGCTGTCTGTCCCATGCGGATTCTTCGGGGACGGCATGCCCATCGGTCTCCAGATTGTCGGGCCGACCCTCGGCGAAGAGTCCATCCTAGCCATCGGACATGCCTACCAGTCGGCCACGTCGTGGCACTTGAGGGCACCCCAGCCGGCTACTCCTGAGGACCCCACCGACACACCCTAAGGATGACGCGGCCACCCGTGAATGGCACTCCTTCTGAAGCCAGCCGGCGCCGCTGCTCCTGTCCTCGGTCATCGAGCAGTGCGATTCGCCCCCCTGCGGCAAGTACGCGGTACCACGGGAGGTCCGCTCCGGGGGGACAGGCGCGCAGGGCCCGG
>JAJDWM010000045.1 GCA_022825595.1 Bryobacterales bacterium
CAAGCGTGGCGAGCCGGCCATCTCAATCCGAAGCGGCTCCCACTACGTGGGGCGACCAGCGGGCTGGGGCGACGAGCGGGTTAACGAGTATCGCCAGCAGCACTACCACCAGCCGTCCGACGAGTTCCGGGAGGACTGGGACTTCTCGGGAATCGCCGATCTTGCCCGGTTCGGCCTTGTGCTGGGGCGGATTGTGGGGGACCAAGCCGAGCTTCCGACTTGGGTCCCGGGCGACCAGTTCCGAGCGGCGCGGGACGCTTCGCTGCGCTGAGTGGAGCGCAGGGCGGCGGTCGCGCTTCGATACAATTGAGTCTGCCGTCGCGGCCCGTTGAGGTTCGGCGGTCGAGCCAATGCCAAGCGAGGAGGTGGATTGGTGTACCGATTGAGAGTGCGGCTGGCCTTGGTGGCCGTCATAGCCAGCGTGATGGCCGGGAGCCTGCAGGCGGAGCATGTCTACAAGAAGGCTGCCGCAGTGAATGACCTGATGGCGTACATGGTGAAGCCGGCCATGGACCAGATCAAGGTGTTCCGTGAGGCCGGAGGGCCCGCCGACAAGGACGAATGGCAGACGGCGTACGGTGCCATCTCGATGGTCACCGAGGCGGCGCAGCTGGTGCTGATGGACGGACGGGTCAAGGACGACGCGTGGAGCGATGGCGCCGAACAGGTCATTGAAGCCGCCCGGTCGGCAATGTTGGGTGCCTATCGCATGGACGCGAACGGCTACTCCAGCAGCATCAGGCAGATGCAAACAGGCTGCAAGACGTGCCACGACGTCCACAAGAAAGACAAAGAATAAGAGCGGGAGCCGCCATGGACCGCTCTGGGCCCTGAGTCCGAATCCCCACCGCCCCAGCAGGATGCGGAGGTGTCAAACGCCGATCGAAGCGTCGGGCGGGCCGACGCGGGTGGGCCTCGCCGGCGCTACGACTACTCGTAGTACTCCGCGTTGATGTCGATGAACTCGTCCCACTCCTCTGGCAGGTCTTCCTCTGCGAAGATCGCCGAGACTGGGCAAACGGGTACGCACGCTCCGCAATCGATGCACTCTTCAGGATCGATGTAGAGCATCTCCTCTGTTTCGAAGTCTTCCTCGTCCGACCGCGGGTGGATGCAGTCCACCGGGCAGGCGTCGACGCATGCCGTGTCCTTGGTTCCGATGCACGGCTCCGCGATTATGTAGGCCATCGCTCTTCTCTCCTCTTCGTGAATCGAACCTTTCCAGCGACTTCCTGAACGGTCCTATGCGCTTGGGCGGGCAACCCGCCCAAGACCCGAGTCTAGCACAAGCACGCCGGCACTCCGCAGCCTCCCAATCCAGTACGCACGAGCTTATGATTGTCCCTAGGCATGGCACTTCGATGGACTGCACTGGTAGGGCTTCTCTTACTGCTGGCACCTGTCGCCGCCCAGCGACCCGGAGGTCGGCAACCGCTGGGCCGAGAGCCGGAGGTGACGATGCCGGACGGCCGCTCGCGCACGCTGATGATCCTCAAGAGCGACGCCGAGAAGTCCTCCGACGACATGGAGCGGGTAGTGGAACTCGCGACTCAGCTGCAGGAGGAGATCGAGCGCAACGAGTTTCACACCGTCGATCTACGGAGTATCCGGAAGGCCGAGGAGATTATCAAGCTTGTCAGGCGCGTCAAGGGTCGCCTCAGCCGGATGCGCTGATCCGGGGTCTGCGCCAAGGGACAGCTGTAGGCAAACAGCCCGGGCAAAGGCCGGTCAGGCCAGCAGTTCCTGCACGACCCGGCCCGCCACGTCCGTCAGCCGGAAGTCACGGCCTTGGAAGCGGTAGGTCAGTTTGGTGTGGTCGAAGCCCAAAGCGTGCAGCAGTGTTGCGTGCAAGTCGTGCACGTGGACCGGATCCTCGACGACATTGAAGCCGAGCTCGTCTGTTCGGCCCAACGTTACCCCCGGCTTGATGCCGCCGCCCGCCATCCACATAGTGAATGCGTTCGGGTGGTGGTCGCGGCCGTCGTCGGTACCGCCCTGAACCATTGGCGTCCGACCAAACTCCCCGCCCCATAGGACCAGGGTGTCTTCGAGCAGCCCTCGCTGCTTGAGGTCCTTAACCAATGCCGCACTGGGCTGGTCGGTGTCCTTGCAGTTCTGAGTGAGTCCGCCGATGAGGTCTCCGTGCTGGTCCCACGACTCGTGGAATAGTTCTACGAACCGCACGCCTCGCTCCACTAGCCGTCGGGCCAGGATGCAGTTGTTAGCAAAGGACGGCTTGCCGGGCTTCGCCCCGTACATCTCGAGCACGTGCGCTGGCTCCTGGGACAGGTCCATCAGCTCCGGCGTGCTGGCCTGCATGCGGTATGCCATTTCGAATGAGTTGATGCGCGTCTCGATCTCCGGATCCCCGACGTCCCGCAGGCGCATCCGGTTCAAGCGCCCGATCGAGTCCAGCGATGCGCGCTGGAGCTCGCGGTCGACTCCCGGCGGATTCGACAGGTAGAGGACCGGATCCCCGCTGGTCCGGAACTGCACCCCTTGGTACATGGACGGCAGGAAGCCGCTGCCCCAGTTGGCGTTGCCGCCGCTGGGTCCCTTCTGGCCGGAACTGAACACGACGAATCCGGGAAGCTCGCGCGACTCGCTGCCGAGTCCGTACAAGGTCCACGAGCCCATCGACGGTCGCCCGAACTGCTGCGTCCCGGTGCTCATCATGACCTGCGCTGGCGCGTGGTTGAAGGCATCGGTCACCAGCGACTTCACAATCGCGATCTCGTCGACGATCGAAGCGGTGTGCGGCACCAGCTCGGACAGCTCTGCTCCGCTCTCGCCGCGTCGGGAGAACTTGAACTTGGGCCCTAGCAGCGTCGAATTCGGGTCGATGAAGGCCGCGCGGTACCCCTCCAGCAGGTCGGGAGGGGGCAGCGTTCCCTCGTGTTCCGCCAGAGCGGGCTTGTGGTCGAACAGCTCCAGATGGCTCGGTCCGCCTCCCATAAAGAGGAATATGACGTTCTTGGCTGTGGGCTTGTGGTGGGGCTGCTTCGGCGCCATCGGGTCGGACGCTTGCAGCAGCTGGCGCAGCGCCACCGCGCCCAGGCCGACTCCGCACTGCTGCAGGAACCAGCGCCTGGCGAACCGGTTCGGGCGGTCTCGCACTTTGTACATCAGTCACTCCCTCGTTATCGCTTCGTCCAAGTTCAGCACTACTCTCGACAGGGCCGTCCAAGCGGCAAGCTCGGACGCGTCCGGCGAAGTTTGGTCTCTGGGCTCTCCGTAGGCCAGCACGTCGGCTTCAAGCTCGCCGGTGTTCAGGCGCCCCCTCTGCTCGTCCAGCAAAGCCCTGAGTTCCGACCGCTCGCCCTCGCCAGGGCGGCGCGCCAGCACGCTCCGGAACGCGAAGTCGATTCTCTCCGCGTCGCTGGCCCCTCCTTGGTCAAGCGTTCGGCGGGCCAAGGCGCGGGCGGCTTCCACA
The DNA here is from genome assembly GCA_022825595.1 of Bryobacterales bacterium. Classification (GTDB taxonomy): domain Bacteria; phylum Acidobacteriota; class Terriglobia; order Bryobacterales; family UBA6623; genus VXMF01. The sequence continues at coordinate 3,434 of JAJDWM010000045.1, forward strand.
AAGACGGTCTCGTTGAGCGTCACAAGCGCCTGGAGCGGGGTGTTGGACCGGTCCCGCTTCACGCAGGAGAAGTTCCCGGTTGGCGTGTCAAAGGTGGTCAGGACCGGAAACGGCACGGACCGGTAGCGGAAGGCGTACATCGAGCGCCGGTACCGCTCGGCGCCAGTCGCCGTATACCAGCGCTTCGGGCCATAGCTGATCGGCGGCTGGAACAGGAACTCCGGTGCTGGCGGGTACATGGGCGGCCCGCCGATCGCCCGTGTCAACAGCCCGCTCGAGGTCAGCGCGATGTCGCGCACGAGCTCGCCTTCCACGCGAAAGCGGGAAGCCCTGGCTAGGAGCCTGTTACGCGGGTCCGCTGCCAGCAAGGTTGGCGTAACCCGCGATGTCTGGCGGTAGGTGTCGGAGTTGACGATCAAGCGGTGGATGTGTTTGAGGCTCCAGTCGTTCTCCATCAGTTCGACCGCGAGCCAATCCAGCAGGTCTGGATGCGTGGGGTCCGCGGCCTGTCGGCCGAAGTCCTCGGAAGTCTCGACGATTCCCGTTCCGAAGTGCCCCTGCCAAATCCTGTTGACGATCGCACGCGCGGTGGTGGGGGCCCGGCGGTCGACCAGCCATCGCGCGAAGGCCAGCCGCCGCGGCGTGCCGGCCTCGGCCTCGAGCCCGTGCAGGAATCCGGGCACCCCGGCTCCGACTGGTTCTGTCGGCCGGAGAAAGTCCCCGCGCTGCAGGATGCTCGTCATGCGCGGCTCTTCGCGCTCCTTCAGCGTCAGCTGCGACGTCCCCTCCGGGTGGCGTGCCCAGAGCTCCTCGATCCGCCGGTTGGCCTCGGCCCACTCGGCGACGGTCTTGCGCCACTCTGAAAAGACGGCAGCCTCCTCTTCGCGGGTGCGGCTGGGCCGTTCGCCCTGCTCGACCAGCGCGCGCACGTGCGTCGGCAGCGGATCCGCCTCGGCGCCCTCGGCGTCGGTCATCGAGAGCCTGTAGCGCCCGAGGTTCAGGCTCTGGTTGTCGTCCGAGTTGTAGCCGCCGTGCTTCATGGAAAGGTGGAACTTGACGAGCATCGGCTCGTCGGCAGTAAAGGGTTCGGCAAGCTCGAAGACGGCCTTTCGCGGCTTGTTCCGCCGTCCGGGTCCGCCATCGATGCTCCACGCGCTCATCTCGAACCCGTCGATGGCGAATCCGACATCCCCGAGGATCCTGCGCTTGCCCTCCTTGTCCGGGAAAAGGAAGGAGTCCAGCCATGAGAATTCCGGGTTCACGTCGGCCGTTGCCTTCGAGATCGCCAGCTTGCGCCACTTTCTCTCCTTCTCGGGAGCGCTCGCCGGGGCAACCTCGACCGAGAACTCTGTCAGGGCCGCCGTCCCCCGAAAAGACCGTCCGGGCCCTCCCAGCCGCAGGCGCGGATCCGTAAGCAGTTCGAGCCGGAATGCGCGAATTGTACCGGGCTGCACCACGGCTTCGGGATTCACGACGCTGCGCGTCGGAGCGTAGCCCTGGGCAAGGATCGACTTGTCGGGCAGGACTTCATACTTCTCTCCGCTGCCGAGTTCGATGCCTGCGTCCAAGACCTGCCACTCTGGTTGGCTGCCGGCCTCGCGTGCCACCCACGCCGCCATGCGTTGGCGCCAGTCGGGCATCCGCTCGCGCAGACCCTGCTCGATTTCTCGGATTCCGGAGAGTATCTCGTGCCGCAGCCGCTGCTCTTCCGGTGTGTAGACGGCCTGCATGGATTCGTGCGCACCGTTGATGAACGCGAACATCCTGTAGTAGTCCCGCTGCGTCAGTGGGTCGTACTTGTGGTCGTGGCATTGCGCGCACTGCACGGTTAGCCCGAGCATGGACTTTCCGATCGCGTCCATCCGGTCAAACATGGCTTCCATGCGGAACTGCTCAGGATCCGTGCCGCCCTCCTCGTTGATCATGGAATTGCGAAGGAACCCCGTGGCCACGCGCTCATCTTGGCCTGCCCCGGGCAGGAGGTCGCCGGCGATCTGCTCCACGACAAAGCGGTCGTACGGCATGTCGGCATTGAAGGCGTTCACCACCCAGTCGCGGTAGAACCAGACTTGCCGCGGCTTGTCCTTCTCGAAGCCGTCCGAGTCCGCGTAGCGTGCCGCGTCCAGCCAGGTTCGGCCCCAGCGCTCCCCAAAGTGCGGGGATGCCAGCAGGCGGTCGACTAGGCGGCGGTACGCCCCCGGGCCATCGTCAGCGACGAACGCCTCAACTTCCTGGACTGTGGGCGGAAGGCCGGTCAAGTCCAAGCTCAGGCGGCGCGCGAGGGTTTCGCGCGGCGCGCGCGGCGACGGCTCCAACCCCTCAGCTGCGAGGCGAGCGCGGACAAAACCGTCGATCGGGTTCGCCGCCTGCCCACCCGCGGCGGGCGGCAGGGCTCGCGTTGGTGCCACAAATGCCCAGTGCTGGTTCAGGCCATCTTCCGTTCCGGAGCTGGCGGGCCAGTCGGCGCCCTGCTCGATCCACGCTCGGATCTTGGCGATCTCCTCCGGCTTCAGCTCTCCGCCCATCGGCATTCTGGGGGCGTCGCCCAGCCCGGCGACACGTCGATAGAGGCTGCTTTCCTCCGGCCTGTGGGCGACTAACCGCTGGCCGCTGGGACCGGCGGACAGGGCAACGCTCCGCGAGTCGAGCCTTAACTGCCCCTGCTGAACGTGCTCCCCGTGGCAGGCGTAGCAGTTCTCCCGGAGAATCGGCTCGATTTCGGTCTTGAAGTCAACCGCGAAAGATGGGAGTGCCAGAATCGCCAGCCCGGCCGGCAGGAACGCGCGTCGCATGGGTGTGCTCGGGAGCCATTATAGGAATTTGCCCCGGGTGCCGGCATTAACGGGGTCGAAGGAAGGGCGCTTCCGGACGGGCAAACCGCATGGGAGCGCAGGATGGGAGGTGGCCACCGTGGCAGACATCCACCGCTTGGTTCCCGGCGACCACGCGCTCTTCGCGGGAATGCTGGACGTTTTCGGGACAGCCTTCCGGGACACCCAGACCTACGGCGCGCAGCGGCCTAGTGCGCTCTATGTTGACTCGCTCCTCGAGAATCCGGCCTTCTTGGGCCTTGTGGCCGTTGAAGGGACTAAGGTCGTCGGCGCGCTCGCTGCGTACGAGCTGCCAAAGTTCGAGCGGGAACGTTCAGAGTTCTACATCTACGATCTGGCGGTCTCCGAGGGCCATCGGCGCCGGGGAATCGCCACGGCGCTCATCGAGGCAGTGCGGGCACTCGCCAAGAAGCGCGGGGGCTGGGTCGTGTTCGTGCAGGCAGACCATGGCGACGATCCGGCGATAGCGCTTTACAGCAAGCTGGGCCGGAGGGAGGATGTGCTCCACTTCGACATCCCCGTCGCCTGAGGCCGCCCGGCCCCGGCGGGCAGGAGGGCCGACCTGCTGTGGCCGGCCCCGCGTCCGCCGTGTCTAGTCAGGCAGGACGTCAGCCAGGTAGCGAGTCTCCCAGCCCTGTCCTTCGAACCGCAAGATCTTGAAGGCCACGTCCATTCCGGGTTCCAATGACCGCTGGATCTCCCGCAGCGACCTGATCGAGGAGACGGACCTGCGGTTCAGGGCCACCAGGACGTCCCGCGCGCGCAGGCCAACATCCTGCGCAAACGAGCCGGCATCCACGCGCGTGATTAGTACGCCACTGTCGTCTTCCAGTCGCATCTGCTCGGCCTGCGCCGGGCTGATCTCCTGGACGGTGATGCCAAACCGGACTGCCACCTCGTCCGACTCGCGCTCGTCGATGCGCACCTCCGCCTGCTCCGGGTACAGCTTCTCGCGATCGGCGATCTCCACGTCCAGCGTCACCGTCTTTCCATCCCGAAAGACCTCGATAGGGACGGTCACTCCGACGCGGATGCTGGCGACCACCTCGATCAGCTTCTCACCATCGCTAATGTCTACGCCGTCGACCTTGAGGATGATGTCCTCTGCCTTCATGCCGGCTTCTTCGGCGGGGCCACCCCCGATCACCTTCATCACGAAGACTCCACCCTTGGCGCCGTACGAGCGGCTGAGCGATGGGCTCTGCTCGCTGCTGAACTGCACTCCAATGGAGCCGCGCGACACGCGCCCGTGACGGATGATCTGGTTGTAGGTCTCGACCGCGATGTTGGATGCCAGGGCGAATCCGATGCCGTCGTAGCCCCCTGTACGCGAGATGATCGCCGTGTTGATGCCGATGACTTCGCCGCGGATGTTGAGCAGCGGCCCCCCGCTGTTGCCGGGGTTTATGGCGGCGTCCGTCTGCAGGAACTTCTGGAACGGCCGACTGCGCTGGGCGGAGCCCATCTCACGGGACTTGGCGCTGATGATGCCGACCGTCACGGTCTCGCGATAGCCAAATGGCGATCCCACCGCAATAGCCCAGTCCCCGACGTTCGCTGCTTCCGAGTTGCCGATCCTTGCCGCCTTGAGGCCGTCCTTGCCTTCGACATGCAGCACGGCTAGGTCTGTCTCCGGGTCGACTCCGATCAGCTTGGCGTCGTATTCCTCGTCGTCATCAACGAATGTGACCTGTATGCGTTCCGCGTTCTCGACGACATGGTTGTTGGTGATGATGTAGCCCTTGGGATCCACGATGACTCCCGACCCTTGGCCCGGGCCGCGCCTTTGCGGCGGAGTCGACCCGGGAGGCATGCCGAAGAACCGTCGGAACATGTCCTCCGGCGTGCTGAACTCCCGGTCTCCAGCCTCTGGCTCTTGCTCGCGCGCGGCCGGTATGAAGATGCTGACCACTGAGGGCCGCGCGTTGCGCGCAATCTCGGAGAACTGGTTCTCGACGGGATCGGCCGGCGGTACGGTCAGCGGGGTGGCGTCAGAGACTGGCTCATCGGCCTCCGGAGCTGCGTCGACGGACCGCGAGATCAGCGTGCCGATGAAGACGCCGGCCATGAGCGTGCTGAACACCAGCAGGGCCGGAAGGATCCTGATTTGCTTGAGGGGTGCGGATGGTAGCTGCATACTCGATTAGACGGGGCCATCTGGCAAAACGTTGACAACCCCCACCCCAACATTATCGCCATCGGTGCGCTTATGGGTAGGCTTGGCCGCCGGATCCTTCTGAGCGGAACGGCTGGCTGGCTGCTGCTGGGCGAGGCAGTGGAGCGTCCCTTGGCCTAGGACAAGGTCAACGCAGTGGATGCCGCAGACCTCGCGATCCGGGAAGCACTCCTCTAGTACCCGTAGGGCGACACGGTCGCTCGGGTCGTTGAACGTGGGCACGAGAACCGCTTCGTTGGCGATGTAGAAGTTCGCGTAGCTTGCGGGAAGCCGCCAGCCGTCGAAGTCGAGCCGCTCGGGCATTGGAAGCTCGGCGATGTCAATCTGTCGGCCGCGCTCGTCTCGCATCGACCGCAGCCGCTTGAGGTTCTCGGCAAGCGGCCGGTGGTTTGGGTCGCGGCGGTCGGTCTCGACGGCGGCCGCGACGAGATTCGGCCCGGCGAATCGAGCCACGGTGTCCACGTGGCCTCCCGTGTCGTCGCCCGCGATTCCGCCCGTCAGCCACAGGACATTGGTCGCGCCCACCGCTTGGGCCAGGACAGCCTCAATCTCGTCCCTCGTCAGCCCCGGATTGCGGGCATGTCGGCCCGTAGCCAGCAGGCATTGCTCGGTGGAGAGGATCGATCCGTTCCCGTTCGAGTCGATTGCCCCACCCTCCATGATCACCCTTCGCCCAAGCGCGCGGGGCTCGATCGGGCGGGCCTTGGCTTGCTGTGCGATGAACGGCGCGACCCGCTTGTCCGCCTGCCAGTTCGCGTATCGCCCCCAAGCGTTGAACCCCCAGCAGACGGCCCGCAGGCGCTCTCCCTGCAGCACGAAGGTCGGGCCCGAGTCTCTCAGCCAAGAGCGGTCGGTGGGCAGCTCGTGGCACCTGACCTGCGTGGTGTCGGCACCGGCCCGCCGCAGTGCGCCCATCGCGAGGCGGCGTTCTCGGGGGTCTTGGACGATTAGCTCGACGAGTTCACTATCGGCCAGCTTCCGCGCAAATTCGACCAGAGCCCAACGGACCGGCCAGAGTTTACCCGGCCAGTCGCTCGCAAGCCGCGGATAAGCCAGCCACGTGCAGTCGTGCGGCTCCCATTCGGCCGGCATGCGCACGCTGACCTCCGTGCCCTGGATCACTCGAGGGACCGTTCTGTCATCTGGCGGTAGGAATCGATCCGGCGGTCCCTGAGGAATGGCCAGTCCCGCCTCGTCCGCTCTATCTCATCCCGGTCGCACACTGCGACCACCAGCTGCTCGGATTCACCTGCTTCACCGAGGATGGCGCCAAGCGGATCGCAGACGAAGGAACGGCCCCAGAAGTGCAGGCCCCGATAGTTGGCCGGGCGGCTTTCGGACGCATCTAGGGTCCGCTCCGCTCCCACTCTGTTGATAGCAGCGACGAAGACGCCGTTGGCAATTGCGTGTGCTCGCTGCACGACCGACCAAGCTTCGCGCTGAACGGCCCCTTGGCTCTCCACTTCGCTCGGATGCCATCCAATGGCGGTCGGGTAGATCAGGAATTCGGCCCCCGCGAGCGTAGCGAGGCGGGCCGCCTCCGGGAACCACTGGTCCCAGCAGATCAGGGGGGCGATTCTGCCGAAGCGGGTGGGGAATACCCGGAAACCCAAGTCGCCCGGCGTGAAGTAGAACTTTTCGCAATAGAGCGGGTCGTCCGGGATGTGCATCTTGCGGTAGGTGCCGATCAGGCTTCCGTCCGCGTCAATAACGACGGCAGTGTTGTGAAAGACGCCAGCGGCGCGGCGCTCGAAGATTCCTGCCACGATCACCGCGCAGTGTTTGCGCGCCGCTGCCGACAGGGCCGACGTGGTCGGGCCGGGGATGGATTCTGCCAAGTCAAAGTTGTCCGCGTCCGCTTCTTGGCAGAAGTACTGCGTGCGGAACAGCTCAGGCAGGCAGATCACTTGGGCCCCACGCGCCGCCGCGCGACCGATCCCTGCCAGGGCCGATCGCAGGTTGCGGGCCGGATCAGGCCCGCACGCCATCTGCACAAGCGCCAGAACCGTTCGGTCTGGTTTCTCGGACTTGCGGGTCAAGGTCTCAGGACAACCTTTGTTAGGCCCGGCTCTCGGTTGTAGAGCCGATCGAACATTTCCGGTCCGCGCTCCAGCGGCACGGACGTGCTCAGAATCGGGCCGACTCGCATCGCGCCGCGTCGCATCAGCTCTAGGCAGGCAGGGTAGTCGTTCGACGAAGCGCACGTCCCCAGCACGTCGATCTCCCGCGTGACGACTTCTTGCAGGGCCAGCGAGACGGTTGGCGTGACATTGCCGATGAGGGTGACCCGGCCGCCCTTTCGCACGCTTGAGATGCACATTGCCACTGTCGCGTCGGCACCGACGGCCTCCATCGCCACGTCTGCCCCGAGCCCTTCGGTGGCCTGTCGGACCAGGCTGGGAACGTCCGTCCCGGGGCCGGACTTGATGGTCTCGTCCGCCCCGAGTGCCCGGGCCAGCAGGAGCCTGTCTTCCGCAAGGTCGACTGCGATGATGCGGCCACAGCCGGCCGCCCTCAGGGCTTGGATGGTCAGCAGCCCGATCATTCCCGTACCGACCACAACCGCCGTGTCGCCAAGGCGCGGCGATGTGCGGTTGACCGCGTGGACCGCCACCGATACGGGTTCGACCATTGCCGCATCGTCAAACGCTACGCCGTCTGGGATCCGGAAGACGATGTGCTGCGGAACTGCGACGAATTCGGCGAAGGCTCCGTGGCGCCGGTAGTTCCCGCAGGAGACTCCCAGCACGCGTCGCTTGTCACACAGGTTTGGGCGGCCTCTTCGGCAGAAGACACAGTTCCGGCAGCTGATCATGGAGTCGAACGTGACGCGGTCGCCCTCACGGAATCCGTCCACTGCTCTGCCGGTCTCCGCCACCTCGCCCGCTGCCTCGTGGCCCATGATGAGCGGCGGGATCCGGCGTCCGGAGCTTCCGTCGAAGCCGTGCACGTCGCTGCCGCAGATGCCGCAGGAACGGACGCGGACAAGCACGTCGTCAGGTCCGATGGCGGGCCGCGGCATGTCCTGGAGGTCCAGACGCTTGTATTCGTTGAGTACGAGAGCCTTCATTAGCAATCAGTGTCGCGCACGCGAATTGTTGGCGCGCACTCTCGGACAGGGCTCCAAGTTACGAGGTTACGGGCCTCTGGCTGTGGCGCCCGCGGTCGGACCGCTTGGGTTGGACTGGAGCTTGGCGGACCAGCTTGGACGTCCTGTGTGTCGCGACCACCTCACCCGTTCAGCCGGGCAGACATCTGGATCGCAAGCCGTCTCAGGAATGGTTCGCACATCTCGATGTGGCCCCGGCTGAGTCGGACTGGCGTCTGCCGACCCCTTCCATGATTTCGTGGCTTGAGGGCGAAGTGTCCACGTTGGCCCGGCAGGCGACCATGGTCGTGGTCTGCAGTGTAAGGGGCTCCGCCGGGGAAGCCGGGGCCAAACCGCCCTAGCGTGGCCGACACTGACATCCCACGACCAGTGCTTGCTCCCGGAAGCGCAAGGCTCCCAAGCGCGAGGTGTCGGATTCACGAAGACGGACTTGCTGAAGTTGGCGGCCAACCAGCAGTGCCGCTTCCAGGCGGCGTTGGAGGGGCCATGCACTGCAACCGCTGCTCCAGAGCCTGTGCCCGCGATCGATGGTTGAGCTTGCCGACTGGTCGCGCAAGTGGGCCTGCCCATAGCTGTCCTTCGTGGGAGCGAGGCGTCCGACGCCCTTGACTGCTTGCCTTGGCCGCCGCCGCGCGAATGGCTCAGTGCCCTTGAGGAATGCGGCCCGAAGCAAATCCCGACTGAGAACCTCCTCGATCGCGAATCTTGCCCGGCGGTTCAGCGCCGTGTGCCGATGGCTGCGGGTCGGGGTCGCGGGCGGGTCAACGATTCCCCGTGTGCCCGAGCCTCCGACTTCCGCAACCCACCGGCCGTTCGATCGTCGGACCCTCTTGCGGATGGTAGGCGAATCTGGTATAGGAATCGCCGAGTTGTGCATGCAAGGAACCGCCAGAGGCGCGCTTCGGCAACGCTGACGGCATGGAGAAGCCATCCGGTGCCGGGAATTGCAGTGAATAGGGCGGACTTGCGGTGCACTCCTGCGGAGGCATCCGCGGTCACGCGCAGAGGGCCCGAAGCCATGAAACGGAAGGAATCGGGCACGGACGAGGCTCTGAGGGTCATCCGGGACATGCTCTCGGAACCGGGTCGAAACGTCGTTCTCCGTCGCGATGTGATTGGCGCGAGGGTGCCGCCCGGACCTTGTGACCGCGCGCTTCGGAAGCTGCTTTCGATCGGCGAGATCGTGCGCTTCGGGCAAGGCGTCTACTGCGTCGCCGGGGTGAAGCTCTTCACTGCCCTCGATGAAGTCTTGCAGAGGCTGGGTATCAAGAGGCTGCCCGGCCCCGGGGTCAGGGGGTACAGCCAGTATCTGGGCGGGAACGTTGTGAGAACGAGTATGCGTGTTGCGCGGCAGCTGCGCCATCGCGGGGTGCGGATCCGATTCGAGACACCCAATGGCAAACTGGTCATGCCAAGGTCGGCGATGCGCTCCAAGCTCAACGAAATGCCGTCGAGACGCGAGATCGAGGACCACTACCACTCTTTCGAGCGCTGCCACAGCATGGCCCGGGCAGAAAAGGACCTGCTCGTGGGCAAGGCCGTCTCCTTCTTAGAACAGTTTGACGGCGGTGACTGCGCCTTGGCGCTTGAGGGTGGTACGGCATTGGCCTACTGCTACAAGTGGATTCAGCGCTTCTCGGAGGACCTGGGCATCCGCTTCATCCCTCCACAGAACTGGCCGTCTCGCAGATCACCGGAGAGGATCGACCGGTTCCGCGACTTCGGCCAGAGGTTTGCCGCAGCCGTTGCCAAGGAGCTTCCGTGGCTAACGCGGTCGAAGAAGGGTCGTTTCAGGCCAGATGGGTCGGTGCAGCCCCTGATCTTCGACTTCACCAGTCGCACTTCACATGCGGACGTGATGCAAGGCATCAAGTTTGAGCTAGTGGACAGGCGCTGGCATTTGCCGTTGCGCCCGGTCGTGCGCCGCACGGGACAAGCTCTCATGGCAATCGACGCAGCGGAGATTGCAGCGGGCAAGTGGCAGGCGCTTGCGACAAGGCTGCCGCGAAAGCCTGGCTATGCCGACTTGGTGCGCCACCCGGCGGACTTGGCCCAGATCAGTTCGGGGATCGGACGCTTGGAGCGTGGCGCAATCTGCGAAATCGTCAAGGGCTGGGGTGGTGTCAGTGAGGAGAGCCTGGTGGGCGGCCTAGACGCGCTCATCAATCAGCCGCAATGGGAGTTGAACTACTTGGACTACATGGAGCGCATGGGGACGCGGCGCGTCAGCGAATTTGCCGGGGACCACCTGCCGTGGGACGAGCTCCGCAACCGGCTTTGCGGGGCAGCGGTGGATTCAGGACTGGTACACCCAGACTCCCTGCGGGGCATCAGGGGCTGGGTGCCCGGCAATCGTGCATTGCAGGACTGCGGCCCTCCGCGGTAGCCCCGGCCACGAGGAACTCCCTCGACTCATGCTCGAGCACGATTCATCGGCAGTCGCGGGCAGATTCTGACGGGTGACCAATGACCGGGTCTGGCCGTTGGTGGCGGACCGTC
>JAJDWM010000510.1 GCA_022825595.1 Bryobacterales bacterium
CTCCGCTCGATGGGGGCCGAGTAAGGAGCACCCGATTGAACCGACGTGGAGGCGAGGGTCGCCGACCGAGCGTGGCTCTTGGGCCTGGACCGCTCCGGTTCCGGCCCGCACCAGTGACCAACCGATCCAGTCCTCGGGCAGACCGATCGCAAGCTCCTGCGCAAGGATGAACGGGGCCCTTGGGCTCGGAGGAGCCGGCAGCAGGTCCTCCGCGCCGCAGCACGTGTCGCGCTGCGGCCCTGGGGCCGTTCGCAGGGCACCTGCGGACCGTCTCCAATGTCGCCCTGCACTCGCGCGCAAGGCCAATGTCGGCTGGCAATCCGGGGCGCCCCCACCGGTCGGGTCCAGATCCAAGCTCCGCGTATCTGTCCGTTCAGCATCAGGGGCGTCCGCTGGTCGACTGGGGTCGATCCCTGGGCTTCGCGGAAAACTCGAAGTCCGGCCCGGGCGGCCCCGATTGATATACTTGTAATGCTTTTATCGCCCACTTGGGCGTCGCCGGTAGCGGGAACAGGGGCTCGAACCTAGGCGACTTGACCGGCGGTTTTTCCGCATTCCCTCAAGGAGGTACCTCAATGAAATTCCATCAAAGCAGGTTGCCAAGCCTGCTGGCGGGCAGTTTGCTCGCGATCGGTCTGTTGACCGGTCCTGTCGCACAGGGGCAATTGATCCAGGGCGGCATTGACGGCTTGGTGACCGACTCGACCGACGCGGCCATCGTCGGAGCCGATGTCACGATCACCAACGAAGCGACGGGGCAAGTTCGTACCACTTCCACGGGAGTCGCCGGCAACTACAGCTTTCCAACTGTAAACACGGGCTCCTACTCCGTTACCGTGCGCTCCGAAGGCTTCCAGGCATCAACGACGACCGGGGTCGTGGTGAGCCAGAACAACGTTACGCGCGTGAATGCCCAGTTGGAGATCGGCCAAGTCACTGAAGTCGTGACAGTCGAGGCCTCGGCGGCGACGCTGCAGACGGACCGGGCCGAGGTGCGGCAGGAAGTCACTGAGAAGACACTTCGCAACGTCCCCGTTCCGCTGGGCCGCAACTACCAGATGCTCTTTGTCACCCTGCCCGGGTTCTCTCCGCCTCAGAACGCGCACTCCGTCCCGACCAATCCGAGCCGAGCGGTCCGCTTCTCGGTCAACGGCACCAGCCGCTCGAATAACAACACCCGCATTGATGGCGCGTCCTCGACCAACATCTGGGTCCCTCACATGACCGGATACAACCCGGCACTTGAGTCGATCGAGACCGTCAATGTCGTCACCAACTCCTTCGACGCCGAGCAGGGCCTTGCGGGCGGAGCCGCGATCAATCTGCAGATCAAGTCGGGCGGTAACGAGGTCCACGGGTCGGCCTTTGAGTACCACATGAACCAGCACCTCAAGGCCTATCCCTACTTCAGCAACCGCAGCTCGCCCAAGCCGAAGTACATCAACAACCAGTACGGCGGCACGATCGGCGGCCCGATCAAGAGGAACAAGTGGTTCTATTTTCTGAGCTACGAAGGGACACGGGAGGCGCAGTTCGCGCAGCGGTTCATTGACATGCCGACGCAGGGCATGCGCTTCGGCGACCTCACGGGCTCGCCGACACCGATCTACGACCCCCTCACCGGGGACCAAGACCAGAACGGTTCAGCCTACGCTCGGGACCGCCAGCCGTTCCCGGGGAATGTCATCCCGATGTCGCGCATCGACGAAGGCGTGCGGAACATGATCCACGACGGTGCGTTCCCGGACCCCAACCAAGCCGGAGTGGGCTCGCTCGGCCTCAGCCAGAACTACCGTGCGGACGGATCCACGACATTCTTCCGCGACACCGTCGACGCCAAGACGAATTTCAACCTGACAGACAACACAACGGGTTTCATCCGCTTCAGCTTCTTGGACTACCGCATGTCTAACGGCCAGACGCTCGGCCAGTTCGGCGGCAATCGGCTGCACCCGACCAACTCCAATCCCGGCACGGGCTTCGGCAACACCTACTCCGGCACGATCTCGCTGACACACGTGGTCTCCCCGAACTTCCTCGTTGACGGGTACTACGGCTACACCCTGGTCGACACGAACGTCGAGCAGCAGAGGCTGGACGAGAACCTTGGCTGGAGCGTCCTTGGTATTCCGGGATTGCAGTCGAACCGCTTCATCGACGGCGGTTGGCCCCGTCTGCGCATCGATGGATTCGAGGGGCTCGGAATGTCCAACAGCTTCCAGCCGTACTACCGCTCCGACCCTCAGAACCAGTTCGTGTTCAACGGCAACTGGACGACGGGAACGCACAACATCCGCTTCGGCACGGACATCTACCTGCAGGATCTGGACCACAACCAGCCTGAGTTCTCAGGGGGAACGGGCGCGGCCTCTGGAGAGTTCCGCTTCCGCCAGAACACGACGGAACTGCGCGGCGGCCCCAGTGGCAACGACTACAACGCCCATGCCGCGTGGCTGCTTGGCATGCCCCAGAATGCCGGCAAGATCTGGCAATTCAACGAGAACGGGTACTTCACCCGCACGCGGATGTACACGTTCTATATCCGCGATCGGTGGCAGGTCACGCCCAGGCTAACCTTGAGCTATGGCGTCCGCTACGAGAACTTCCCGTTCCCGACACGGGCGACCAGGGGCCTCGAGCGCTACGACTTCGACAATGACACTCTGTGGGCATGCGGCGTCGGGAGCATTCCGACGAACTGCGGCATCGACATCGGCACCCACAACTTCGTGCCGCGAATCGGCCTAGCCTACCGCGTTACGGACGACACTGTCGTCCGAGTCGGCTACGGCGTCACGGTCGACCCGTTCAACTGGGCCCGCCCGCTCCGCACGAACTACCCGATCATGGCAAAGGACGGGCCACCGCTGCTGCATAGCTTCGGTTTCGCTACGACCCTCCGGCAAGGCATCGATGTGATCACCGAGCCCGACCTGGGTGATGGTGTGCTGCGTATGCCGTCGAACACCGTCGTGCGGACCATGGACACGAACAACCTGACTCGGGGCTACATCCAGTCGTGGAACTTCACGCTGGAGCGGCGCTTCGGAGACTGGATCGCAACGGCCGGCTACGTGGCGACCCGCTCGGTGAACCAGCTGGCAGGATTGGAGCAGAATTGGGGAGACATCGGCGAGGGCAATGCTGGGCGGCAGCTCGTGAAGAAGTTCGGCCGGGCCGCTGGGACTACGCTGTTCGGCAGCCTTGGAACGGCCAAGTACGACTCGCTGCAGACCAAGCTCCAGCGTCGCTTTAGGAACGGATTCCAGATGAACTTGGCCTACACTTGGGCCCACGGACGAGGCTTCACCGACGAGGACTCGGGCGACGGCCCGGGCTTCTTCCGGATCCCGAGGCTGTATCACCGCACGTATGGCGACCTGAACCAAGACATTCGCCACAACTTTCAGATGACGGCCATCTACGAGCTTCCGTTTGGCCCGGGCAAGTCCATGCTGACCAACAGCCCGCTGGGGAAGATCCTCGGGGGGTGGCAGTTCAACGGACTGTGGAGTTCCTACACCGGCACTCCCTTCTCGGTTCTAGCTAACACCGGCGACCTGAATGCCGCCGGCTCCAGCCAGATCGCCGACTGCCTCTCGGAGCCGAATTACGTCAAGCAAGGCGGCAACGCGCTCTGGATTGATCCGGGCGCGTTCGCGCAGCCGACAGGTCCCCGCTTCGGGACGTGCGGCCCGAACAACGTGCGTGGACCAGGCCTCGTTAACATCGACCTCGGGGTGTTCCGGAAGTTCCAGATCACGGAGAAAATGAACCTGGAGTTCCGCGCCGAGGGCTTCAACATGAGCAACACACCCCACTTTGAGCGGCCCAACGGCAGGAATGTCAGATCGGGCAACTTCATGATCCTGAACCGCATCCGCAACACCGGACGCGAAGGCATCGACGAGCGGTTCTTCCGCGTCGGCCTGCGGTTGGGCTGGTAGGCAAGCCTCCACCAGACATCCGACACAACTCGGGGCCGCGCCTTGGCGCGGCCCCGTCTCATTGCGGTTGGACCCTTTCGAGGGTCCGGTCCCACCAAGCGTCGCTCCGGGAATCCCACCTCTGGGGGTAACGCGGGCACCTTAGAGCCTATCGGCGTCAGCCCCGAAAGCGCATAGGCCCTTCGTCGGTTATTGGGAACGCCAGAGGCGGGTCTGGGCGAAGACCCGTCCCAAACTGGTCCGGCCCGTCCGCAATGTGGCGGACGGCCTGCAGTTGCGTGTGCCGCGACCCCGGAGGACCCCTCAGTCCACCAGCGCCTGATAGGCCAGCGTCTGGAAGTCCGATCGGATGTTGAGGTGTGTGTAGGGCCGAATCTGCGCCATCAGAATGCCTATCAGTTGATCGGTCGGGTCGACCCAGAAGATTGTGCAATAGGCACCACCCCACCCGTACGTACCCTCGGCGCTCGGCGTTGCGCTCTGTCCGAGATCGGTCTTCACCGAGTAGCCGAGCCCGAATCCGAAGCCGTCTCCGCGCAACCAAACTGGTCGGTCTCCGGTATGGCTGACCGTCATCAGCCGAACCGTCCGCGGACCGAGGATCCGCACACCGTCAAGCTCGCCGCCGTTCAGCATCATTTGATGGAACCGGAAATAGTCGGATGTGGTGGACACCAGCCCTCCCGCGCCGCTGAAGTAGACATGTGGCTCCCTGACCCAACGGCTGTTCTCGTCCGCCTTCTCCTGCAGTTCGGCCCTGCCATCCCCGTCAGGCCGGTATAGCGCCGCAAACCGGGGAAGCTTGGCTCTCGGGAGGTAGAAGTGGGTGTCGCGCATGCCCAGAGGCTCGAAGATCCTCTCCCGCAGGAACTGGTCCAATGTCATTCCTGAGAGCACTTCCACGAGGCGACCCACGACATCCGTAGCCGGGCCGTACTCCCAGTGCTCGCCGGGCTCGAAATTGAGAGGAAGCTTGGCCAATTCCGCCACGTAGTCGGCAACCGTGCCACCGGGGTCTCGCTTGGCGCGCAGCTCGTTGTAGAGCTCTCGGGTCACGCCTCGGTACGGATTGGCCAATCCCGCCGTGTGCGTCAGCAACTGCTGGACCGTAATACGGTTTCGGGCGCGGACTGTCGTGTACGGCCCCCTAGCGCGGTCCTTGGGCTCTACCGGCAGAGCCACCTCCATCCTCGAGAACTCGGGAAGGAACTTCGAGATCGGGTCGCGCAACTGGAAGCGACCTTCCTCCCAGAGCATCATTGCCGCCACTGAAGCAATCGGCTTTGTCATGGACGCGATCCGGAAGATCACGTCTTCAGACATGGGGGATTGGCTCTCTCGGTCACGGTAGCCGAAGCTCTTGTGGTAGGCGATTCGCCCGTGGCGGGCCAGCAGCCCGACCACGCCTGCCACCTCGCCGCGGTCCACGTATCCCTGCAGGGCGGTGTCGATGCGGGCGAGCCGAGCGGTCGAGAAACCGGCGGAATCGGGCGGAGCGACCTCCCCCGGACCGGCCCGCAACGCAGGAACGAGAACGATGGCCAGGGCAGCGGCCAGAGAGCGGATTGGTGGCATTACGATCCTCCTGAAGGGTGTGCCCAGTTCGCTTGGGAAGGAGAGCCGGGCGCGTCGCCGGGCGCGGTCAGGGTTGGCGAATCGGCAGTCGCGATTACCTCCGACGCGCCTTGCGCAGAGCGAGACAAAGGTCGTCGTGCGGACACGTAGACTCCAACACGGTATGGGCAGCACGACCACCGCGGCCGCTGGGCGGACATTCTGATTCGCAGCCTCAGGGGCTGGCGTCAGGGGCTCGTCGCGTACGCTCCCGCGGTCCGGCCGGTCCTTGCTCGGCGGGAGTGTTGTGCTGCATGATGACCATCCACTCTCCGTCGTGCTTTGCGTACGTGAGGGTGTAGCGGCCCTTGTGATTCAGATCTTGGCCGGTCCTGGTACGGACGGTGACCTCGTAGTCGCCCCATGCGATGCCCGTATCTCCGATGACGCGGTACTGCATGTTCTGCGGCTCGAACTTCGCAGCCGCGGTCTTGCCGAAGAAGCGCTCCCAGTCCAGCTGGCAGGCTTCCCTGCCTTCCTTCCCGGACGTTGGGCCACAGGCGTAGAACGACAGGGCCCTGTCGTGGATGTTCGCCAAGAAGCCATCCACATTCCCGGCGTTGAGCGCCGCAACTCCCGCCTCGAAACTCTCTCTGAGCGCTTCCGCCTCGGAATCGTTCGCAACGGC
>JAJDWM010000644.1 GCA_022825595.1 Bryobacterales bacterium
TATGGCGCGGTCTATCAGAGTGGATTCTGGAAGGAGAAGATCGCTCCTCGCGTGGCGGAGTTCCTCGTCCGCGAGGAGTCGGTGATCACCCGTGTTGTGCCGACGTCCCGGTCTCCCATGCAGTGAGCCGGGCTTGTGGGCAAGAACCGCCGGGCTCGCGCCTAGGGACGGTGCGGGACCGCCTACCGCAACGCAAGGTCCGTTTCTGGTTAGGCCATCGACGACCTCGAGCGTGTGCGCACGAGCCGCCCAGCTCGGTCCTTTGGCGACGGGCTGTCGATGATTCCTTTCTTCGGAGTGTAGAGCCCGTCAATCTGCCCTGCCTCTATCGCAATGGCCCCCGCTGCGGTCTCACCTAGGCGTCCAATGACCCTCGCGGTCGGTGGCGGTCCTGAAGTCCCGACTCGATCGCGCGGCGCGAGGTGGCCCAAGAGGTCCGGGAATCTCAGGAACAGCAGCCCGCTGAAGTGACCCCTGGGCACCCGACCGGCTGGCCCGGACCTGCAAGGCCCGCGTGACTGCAAGGATCTCGCCGCACAGGCCCGAGGCCACACGTTGCCCACGCTGTGCGATCCGTGGCTCCGGGTGTGCTGACCGGCGTCATGGGAGCTGACGTGAATCCTAGGCCTGCCCGACCCGATCTTGGCCGACCCCACCCGGCTGCAGGTCCTTGGCCGCTCGTCACTCGAGGAGCCCCTCTGCCCGGGGCCGGAGTGCCGGATTGCGTGAGCCGCCCCCCAGCCATTGCGGTTCAGGAACCGGGGCTATGCACCTCCCGGCCGATCGGCCAGCCTCATCAGTACCATCTTCTTGAGCAGCGGCCGTATCCGCAGGTCGTTGGCCGTGGCGAAGTCGTACAGCTGCTTGTAATCGTCTCTCTGGTCTTCGAATAGGCGCAAGGGACGGTGGAAGAGCATGTCGTGGTGCTGGTTGATGAAGGCCCTCACGAACCTCTCCTTGCGCACCACCTGTGAGGCGAACGCTCCCAGCCCGGTTCCCTTGAACGGGTAGTCGGGGACCACACCCCGGTCGCTGTCATCGATCGGTTCGTGGCCTTCGTCCACGCTGCGGTAGTGTCCGTGCTCATCCCAGCGCTCGCGCTGGAAGGCGAGCGGCGTGAGCAGCTTGTGGCACGAGTAGCAAATGCTGTCGGGATCGGTCGTGCTGACGACCTTGTCCCTGGCATCCTCGACTGCGTCCGAGACCTCGAACTGGACGCCCAGGGCGAACGTCAGCACCTCGGCCGGATAAGTGAACTTCGGCAGGCCCGGCCTGCCTTCCAGGTACCCCTTCATCGTGAGAAAGCCGGTTGGGCCATGGATTGGCCGCCGGTTGGTCTTCTGCCAGTCCGTTCCGACCGTGTAATCCGCGGTGAATAGTTCCCGGTAGGACAGGTCGTTGGCAGCGATGTACGCCCACAGCCGCGCCGGCTCGTCGCTCTCGGCACTGCCCCGCGAGCGGAAGACCCCCCGTGCGCGATGGAAGAAGAAGTCTCGGAATTCTCGGGAGGCCAAGTACGAGTCGATCAGCGGTTCGATCCGCCCCTCCCGCTCGAAGCGCGAGAGTTCGCTGACTGTCGGGACCCTCCCGACGAGGTCGAGGGCGGTTCGGACCAGCTTGGTCACGGGCGCAGCGTCCGATCCGTCCCGGGGCATCACGAACTCGGGCCGCTGGAGCAGCGCCTCGATCAGGCCAGCCCATCCTGGGCGGGGCGACCGCAGCGGCGGCACATGGAAGGTCGGAGCTGGAGTCGACGCCCCCTCGAGGCGGAGCCCGAGATCGCTTGCGTCATGGCTCCATGCCATGGTCAGCGGCGTTCCCGCCGGGTGGTGGGTCCGGGTGGCATTCAGGAACGCCACTTCTCCCACAAAGAAGGTCGGCGGTGCCTCCACGGACACGACAGGGCCGAACGCGCTCCCGTGAATGTCCACGGCCACCCAGTCGGCATGCGTGTGCCCCCCGGGGGCCCACACGTGCACGCTATACCAACCCGGGCGATACTCGTCGCCTTGGACTGGGCGGTACCTGGCCCAGACGCGCCTGTCGGGATCAACCTGCTGCCCCTTGATCGGCTCACCGCTCTTCGAGGGCGGATAGTGGAGGACGTCTTCGCCGTGCATCTTGCCCCGTCCGGGCAGGTTGCGGACGAGTTGGTCCGGAGCCCATCCGTGGGACACCTCGAAGCCGTCTGTCGACGCGTTGTCGACGACGATCTCCTTTCCTCCGGCGAGCGGGACAAACTTCACGGCATCCGCAACGACCACTTTGGAGGTCGGGTCGACGCCGCGGTTGCTGATCTCCACATAGTCGTCGCTCCCGGTGAGCAAGACCTCGCTGTGGATCATCTCCCACTGGCTGTCGCCCTCGGCGTCAAGCGTGCTCTCGGTCTGATCCATGAACACCGTCGCAAAGCCGGCGCTATCCCGGCCGTCGTCGATGGTGGGAGGGCCCGAGCCCGCGTCAGAGTGAACCTCGACCATCGCGGCCGTAGCGGCTCGCGGGACTCTCGGGCAGTTCAGGTAGACGTTGTAGTCTCCGTCTTCGGGGACTTCCGCGGCGACCTCGGCAGACGCCAAGCGGTTATCGACGCTGCGCCACTCGAGGTGGTTGCTGCCAATCACGCCAATGTCCGACTCGTACTTCTTCTTCGGCCCTCCGGCGCGGCTCAGCTCGCCCTCCTTGGCGACGGGAGTCCACTGACCCGAGAAAGTGGACTGCGGGTCGAGGTTGTCCCGTATGAGGGCATCACCGGTCTCGGCTCCGTCCCGCACCCGGACGAACCGCACCGCGTCAAAGACCGTCACATGATTCCCGGGCCTGGCCACGATGCGGACTAGGTGGTCCGGATCTCCCGCCCGGAAGGGGAACGGTCGGTCGCTGATCCGCACCCACGGCTGGCCCTCCGGTGCCGATGCCTGATTCACCAAGTGGCGCGAGACCGAGGCCCGCGCGGCGTGTAGCGTCACATCGAGCTCGCGAGAAGCGCTGCGGTCCTCTGCATCAGCAACATCCAGCCTGAATCGAACGATGCGATGGTCTAAGGGCCGTCCCTGAAGTTCGCGGACCAGCCGCAATGCACGGTCCAGCTCGGCCTTCGACGGCTCCGCGAACAGGATTCTCCTGTAGAGTGCCTCCGCGCTTCTGGCAGCCTTCCGCCGGGAACGATCGACGAACACGTCGGGGTCGAATCCCGGGAACCGGGCTTCAGCCGGCGCCGAGACGTAGCGTCGGGCAACTTCCCTAGCGATTTCCTGCCACGCGGAGATATAGCTGGCCGTCATCGTGCGCGACTGGTCGAAGCTGCTGCGGAAGTCTGCGCCGCCAAGGGCATGGGCCTTGCTCCTGAACGCGTCGTCCCCCGATCCAGCAAGCCAGTCCGCGCCGAAGACTGTCTGCACCGAACGCCTCAGCTGGAAGTAGCTCAACCGCCGCTGCGCCCGGTCGGACACGTCGGCGCCGTCATGGGGAAGCAGAAGACTGTCCGGGAAGCGCTCGTCCGCTCGAGCCGCGGGGCCGCTGTCGCCCGCCCCTAGAGAACGGCGGAGATCATCCGCGAACCGGACGACGAGGTCGATTTCCGAACTGTCCAGCGTTCCGGCCTGCGGCATCCGCAGGCTGCCGTCGGCGCTTGTTAGTCGCTTCGGGACGGCCATCGGGTCAGACGGGTTTAGGAGGTCTCGCTCAAGCATCAGGCTAAACGTGGCCGCCGGCGAGCCCAAGACCCGGAATGACTGTGACGAGTCTGAGGTGTGGCACGCCTTGCAGCCGTTGGCTCCGCGAGCCAGAATCGGATAGACTTCGGCCCGGAAACGGTCAGCGAGATCCGCAAGAAGGGCCGTGCGGCCGGCAGTAGCGCCTTCAGCTGGCCCCCCCGCTCCGACTAGTGCCGCGAAGCAAGCCCACCCGGCTACCCGGACAGCTGCCCGCCAACCGTACATCGCGCCCGCCCCGCCTAGTTCTGCCACCTGCTTGCTCCGCACCGCCGAGACTAGATTAGCCCAGCCAGACGGCTTCCGGTGGAAGTCGTGCATCGCGCGCGCGACCGATCGCTCGCTTGTGCTGGCGCCCGTCCCATCCGCGGGGAGGTCGCGTGCGGTCGCCAAACGCGGCGGGATTCCCCGCCACCTGCCCTCGCCTCCCTTATCAACAACCGCGGTTGGGTGCTCAAGAAGCCAGCCCTCGCCGACGTCGGAGGCCAGGGGGCGGTGCTCGGGAGCAAGGGCAGGCGCTCCTGTTCCCGACCGCGCGAGAGCCCGTCCCAAGGCGGGCGCTGCGGGCCGGCGGATCGAAATCAGGCGATCAGGTCGCTGACAACGCGTCCGTGGACGTCCGTGAGCGAGATGTCCCGTCCCCCGAACCGATAGGTAAGCCGTTCGTGGTCAAGGCCCACTAGGTGAAGGATCGTGGCGTGCAGGTCATGAATGGTCGTCACGCTCTCGACCGCGTGGACACCGAGCTCGTCCGTGTTGCCGTAGACCAGACCGTTGCGGACGCCGCCCCCGGCCAGCCAGATCGTGAACCCGGTCTCGTGGTGGTCCCGCCCGTCCCCATTGCCCGTGTCCGGCGTACGGCCGAATTCCGTGGCCCAGACCACCAGGGTCTCGTCCAGCATGCCGCGGGCCTTAAGGTCCTTGAGCAGGGCTGCGACCGGACGGTCCGTGATCCTCGCGTTGCCTTCGTGGCCCTTTTTCAGGTCCGTGTGCTGGTCCCAGGTACCGTTGTCGCCCCCGTACACTTCCGCGCATGTGACCTCGACGAAGCGGACGCCGGCCTCGATCAGACGGCGGGCACGCAGGCACTGGGTGGCGTACAGCCTCGCCTCTGTCTCGGAAGTCTCGAGTCCGTACAGCCGCTTGGTCTGGGCGGTCTCCCGGCTCAGGTCCAGCACGTCGGGAAGCAGTGACTGCATGCGGTACGCCAGTTCATAGTTCCGGATTGCCGATTCGATCGCGTCGCTGCCCCCCTGCGACTCGGCGAACGTGCGGTCGCTCTCGATCACCGCACTGAGCTTGGCCCGCTGGATGGGATCCACGTCGGCAGGGGCAAGGTTGTGAACCGGCACGCCGTCGGCCTTGACGGAGGTCGCCTGATGGCTCGCGGGCAGGAAGCCGCTAGAGAAATTCTCGACACCGCCTGGCGGGACGGCTCCTCCGTCCAGCAGCACGTACCCGGGCAGGTCGCGGTTCTCCGTGCCGAGGCCGTAGGTGATCCACGAACCCAGGCTGGGATGCCCGCCGACATTGCGGCCCGTGTGCAGCTTGATGTTGCTGCGCGGGTGCAGGGGGAAATCGGACTTCATGGAGCGCACGATGGCAAGGTCGTCAACGCAGGTCGCCACATGCGGGAAGAGCTCGCTGACGAGCGCACCGCTCTCGCCGTGCCGCGAGAAGTTCCACGGGCTGGCCAGCCACTTGCGGTTCGGGCCGGCCGTGTAGTTGTCGAGCGTGGCCTTGGTCCCGTCCAGTTCCGCCAGCTTCGGCTTGGGGTCGAAGGTGTCCAAGTGGGAAACGCCGCCCGCCATGAACAGGAACACCACGTTCTTTGCCGTCGGCTCGTGGTGCGGACCCGGTATCGCGGACAGGCCGGCATAGGACTCTTCGGCCATCAGCGCCGAAAGTGCCGTCATGCCGAATCCGCTAGCGGTTGCGCCGAGCATCGCCCGGCGCGAAAAGTTCCCGCACGTCAGACGCTCCGAGCGTGAGGACCCCCTCGCGTTGCGCCGCCGTGTGTCGTCAGAGTGGGGTCTCATCTCTTCTCCGTGTTCTCCGTCAGCGGACGTATATGAACTCCTTCAGGTTGAATATCGCGTGCGCCACGTCGCGCCAGACGGGGATGCTGTCCAGCAATGCTTCCGGTTGTTCCCCGTGCAGCGCGCCGAACTCCGCCGCCAGAGCCGCCATGCGCCCCAACTCCGGCTCGGCGGGTGTCCGGCCCAAGGCCTTTCGGTACATGATCCGCAGCCGGTCTTCGACCGACGCGCTGGACTCTCTGACGAGAGCCCGTGCCCAATACTCGGCCTCTCCAACGACAAAACGGTCGTTCATCATCGTAAGGGCTTGGCGGGGCACATTGGTGACGTCCCGCCGCCCCCTTGCGGCCGCGGGGGGCGGAAAGTCCAGCGCTTCCAGGAATGAGGCGCCCTCGTGCCGGGTCACCTTCAGGTACAGGCTGCGCCGGCCGTGGCCATCGACCGGGCCCGAGAGCAGCTTCCGGTACGGTTTGGGCTCCTCGCGGTGTGGGTGAATGCTGGGGCCGAACATTGTGGGGTCGAGCTTGCCCGAGACCGCTAGGATCGAGTCCCGTATCGACTCGGCTGTCAGGCGTCGCGCCGGATATCGGTGGAAGAGCTGATTTGCCGGGTCTGCTTCGCTCGCTCCGGCGGGGGCTGCACTGGATTGCTGGAAGGTGCGGGACATCACGACATGCCGGATCGCTTGCTTGATCGACCAGCCCTTCTCCACGAACCGGGTCGCGAGGTGGTCCAGCAGGTCCGGATGCGATGGGCGCTCGCCGAAACGTCCAAGATTGTCGACGGTCGCGACTATGCCCCGGCCGAAGAGGTGGTGCCAGATTCGGTTGACCATCACTCTGGCGGTCAGGGGATTCCGGTCGCTCGCGACCAGTTCCGCCATTTCGCGGCGTCCGCTCCCTCGCGGCAGAGGGTCACGCGGGCCATCGCTGAGCAGTGACAGGAAGCCTCGCGGGACTTCGTCGCCGAGATCTCCAGCGTTGCCGGCCTTGAGGATCCTGGCGTTCCGCCCAGCTTCGAGGTCGGCCATCCCTTGGATGACTCGAGGTGCGGCCAGCCGCCGCTCGATCGCCCGATAGAGATCGACGGACTGCCTTAGGTGAGGCGTCAGGTGCTTGGAGTTTGCCAACAGGCTGTTTGCCAGCAGCCACTGCAGCCAGCGTGCTTGATCGTCTGTCGCAGTGCCGTCGCGCCACGCCTCGACAGCGCGGCGGGCGATTGCCGAGTACCTCTCCGCGAGGTCGGCCGCGTCGGCGGGAGGGCCCGGGGAAAAGAGCTCCCAAAGGTGGCCCAATTCGTCCTCGGGCAGCTCTTCGCAGTCGTGGAGCACGGCGCGAGTGACGCCGAAGAACGACCTGGGATCCGACATCTGCTCGTCGTTGACGTTCGTCATCCGGGCGGGACGGTCCGGAAGCCGAGGATTGTCGTGCTTGGTGACGAGTTCCGCGTAGATGCGGTACTGGCTGTGCTGCGCCCGCAAGGGGATTGTGATCCAGCCGAACTCCCGCTGGTCGATCAGCTGGTAGTGCTCGCTGAGCATGCAATTGTCCAGGACCGTGCGCCACGACGCCAGTTTGTCGCCGATCACATGGAGGCTGAGGTACTTTCGGTCTCTGGGGAGGTAGGGAGACCGAAGGGCTCCGTTCAGCCTCTCGGACAGCAGGTGGGTGTACAGCCCCGCCGGGAAGACTCCGGACACGACTTCGGCTCCCGCTGGCAAGATCGAGAACTGCCCACTTGGAGCGGACGGCGTCTCGAAGGCCCGGCCCTCGGCGTGCCAGCCTGACAGATTTCCGGTGCCGAAGTCCGCGATGACGTCGAATGCCTGCTCATTGAACTCGGCGTGCTGTCGGCGCCGCAGCTCGTAACGCTCGGCAAGCCGGTCCCAGGCGTCCGTCGAAAATGGTCCGGTCCGGGCGATGGCCGCCCAAGCTGCCAGGGGATTTCGAAGGTCCGATCCGGCAGCTTCCGAAAGCTCCCGAATCTTCTCAGTCCGCTCTGGGTCGAGGATGGCTGATGCATTGCCGACCGGAGGTACGGGTGCACTTCCTTGCAGCGACGCCA